>JAHFDU010000166.1 GCA_023248835.1 Myxococcales bacterium
ACAGTGCACCTGCGCCGGTGCAAACTGGTGACCCACGTCTTTTGTCGCACGCGCGAGCACGCGTTCGACAAAGCGACGGTGACCATCGGCGCAATGGAGGACAACGATCTGGTCGTCAACAACGAGACCGTGTCGCGTTACCATTGCAAGATCGTGCAGGAAGAGACCGGCTACTTGCTGATCGATCTCGGCTCGACCAACGGCACTTTCATCAATCGCGTTCGGGTCAAAGAGGGATATCTCAAGCCCGGTTGTACGGTGGGGCTTGGCAACAGCGAGATCAAGTTCAGCGCCGCCGACGAAAAAGTCGAAATCGTGCCGAGCCGAAAAGAGCGGCTCGGACCGATGATCGGGCGGCATCTCAAGATGCGCGAGCTCTACGCCGTGCTGGAAAAAATTTCGCCGACCGGCACCACCGTCGTAATCGAAGGCGAAACCGGCACTGGGAAAGAGGTGGTGGCGCAAACCATCCATCAATTGTCGCCGCGTGCATCCGGCCCGCTGATGGTGGTCGATTGCGGCGCGGTGCCCGACAACCTCATCGAGAGCGAGCTGTTCGGGCACGAAAAAGGGTCGTTTACCGGCGCTATCATGACTCGGCAGGGACTGTTCGAAATGGCCAACGGCGGTACCCTATTTCTTGACGAGCTCGGCGAACTTCCGCTCGACTTGCAGCCGAAACTGCTACGCGCGCTCGAGTCGCGTGAGATCCGGCGCGTCGGATCGTCTAAGCCAATCAAGGTCGACGTGCGCATCATCGCCGCCACCAATCGCAACCTCGAGGAGGAGGTCAAGGCCGGCCGTTTCCGCCAAGATCTGTTCTATCGACTGAGCGTAGTGCGAGTATTTTTGCCGCCACTGCGCGATCGGCACGAGGACATTCCGATCTTGGTGAAACATTTTCTCGCTGAAGCCGCCTACAACCGCAAGCCCGACGGATCGCCGCGGATCTCAGGCTGTTCACGTGCCGCGATGGATGTGCTCAGCTCTTACCGCTGGCCCGGTAACGTCCGTGAACTGGTCAACACCATCGAACGCGCGGTGTCGTTCTCTGAAGGCGACATGATTGATCCCGGCGATCTACCCGACACCGTGCGCGGCAAAGAGGACGCGCCGCGGGTATCTGGACTCAACGGACCCGCGATGGGCCAAGCCGGCGACGCCACATTCAAAGACGCCAAAGAGCGTTGGGTCTCGTCGTTTGAGCGCGACTACATCGTGCAGCTGCTCAAGAAAAACAAGGGCAACATTTCGCACGCCGCGCGCGAGGCCGACATCGACCGCAAATATTTTCGCAAGCTGATGAAAAAATACGGTCTCGAAGGCGGCGAAGAAGACGACGACGCCCTCGCCTAGTGCCGCCCTCCACCAAGAGTCCCTCGCCTCGAGTACATGCCGCACTCGTCACTGTGCAGCTTTTGTTTTCGTCTCTGGCAGTTGCGGCCAAGCTGGTCCTCCCCTACCTGCCAGGGCGTGGCTTTGTCGCGTTTCGCGTGTTGTTTGGTTTTTTGCTGCTGCTCGCGGTTGGGCCGGCGCTCGGGCAGTGGCAAAACATTCGCTGGCGCAACTTACCGCCGCTTATGTTTTACGCGGTTTTTGGCGTCATCGCCAACCAACTCTTGTTCATTGAGGGCCTTGAGCGCTCCACCGCCACCAACGCAGTCATCATCGGTGCCACCATTCCGGTTTTCACTACCGGGATCGCGGTTGTGCTCCGTCGTGAGCGCGCCACCCGACGCAAGGTCCTCGGTCTCCTGCTCGCTTTTGTTGGCGCCCTGGTGCTGGTCGGTGCCGGGGCATTTGAAGGCGGCGGCACTCGGCTCGTCGGCAATCTGCTGATTTTGTGCAACTCGCTGAGCTACTCGATCTATCTAGTGCTCAGCCCCAGCGCGCTCGAGCGTTACAATCCACGCACCGCGATCACTTGGATTTTTTTATTTGGTGTCATCGGCACGCTGCCATTTGGCGCCGCCTCATTTATCACGCACGCCGGATCGCTGCCCAGCCAAACTTGGTGGGTGCTCGCCTACGTCATCATTTTTCCGACCGCACTGACCTATTTTCTCAACATCTTTGCGCTCAAGTACGCGCCCTCATCGCTGGTGGCGATGTACGCTTACTTGCAGCCGGTGTTTGGCGCAACTTTGGCGCAGATTTTCTTACACGAAAGGGTGGGTGCGGGATCTTTGTTGGGCGCGATTCCAGTGTTGATGGGAATTTGGTTGGTAGCAAAGGAACCCTCGTCACAAGTCTCCAAGTAGACGTATTTTTTCCTTCACTTCTCGAAGCAAAGGTCCGGGCAGTGCGCGCAGCGTGCGTTTGATGCGCTGGTTGTCGATCGCCCGGCTCTGATCGATCATGATTTCGCAGCTCTGTCGATTGCCCGCGATCCGAGCGGGCAGCGATACGCGCAACAAATTGCCGCCGGTCAGTCGTGTCGTGCACGGTAGCACCCAAGTCGACGGATGGCCCGCTTGGTTGAGCAGATCCGATTGCAACACCAAGACGGGTCTCAATTTTCCCGGTTCGGTACCAAAGCGCGGACTGAGATCCGCCAAGTATAGAAAACCATGCTCGGTCGTCATTCTTCCAGACCTTCGCAGGAGAGATGATCCAGCTCCTGCAGCTCGTCTTTCAAAGAAGAACGGGTAGCCGAAGACGCCGCATGATAAGCGCGACGCAGGTCGGCACGATCGGTCGTTTCGCTGAGTAGCTGCAGTGCCCGTCTCACCACCGCCACTTTGCTTTTGGCTCGCAGGCGGCGCACGAGATGGTTGACCAACCGCAGCTCAGGCGCAGGCAGCGTGATACTTGATTTTACATTTGATTTCATACCTTTTTAATACCATAAGACCGAAGCAACGTCAACCCGAAGGGTAGTTTCTGAGCAGCCTACAGTTTCGGATTCATTCATATCACCTCTAGCCCTCCTTTCATGAGCGAATTTACGGGAGAGTCAACGCGATGTTGCGATTTTTCTCCACTGTCAGCTGTAGGCTGCCGGCTGTCGGCAGCGGTCGCGAAGCGCGAATCAACGCCGACTTCCGGGCGCCCCTGCCCCGCCTCTCCACTCACCGCGGCGAAGGACACTGAACTGCCCGAGTTACTTCGCCGCTTCGTCGAGCCGGCGGGCGCCTTCGAGCAAAAGATGCGTGGTCGAGGACTTCACCTCGTCTTCCATCTCGACCGCCAGTGCGCTGAAGTCGAAGTGTCCGTCGCTCCACGACAGCAGATGAAAGACTGCGTCCACTGCTTTGCGATTTTCGGCCTCGGCCGCGGCACTTTCGACCCGCGCCGCAATGACGCGACCTTCGCGTACAAAGATGCGGCCAATCGATTGCTCGCGGATGACGCGAAGCACGCCGCTCTTGCGCTCGAGTTCGAGCATGACCAGCAGGCTCGAAAGCCCGAGATCGGAAAGTGCACCGCGTACACCCGCGGTGCGATCCGAGTTCGCCCCAGTCGTCGCCGTCGGAGTCGAAGGCGGTGCCACAATGTCGCCGAGACGGCGCACGCTGTGCTGCGCTTTCTTGAGTGCGTTGGCGACGCGCAGATCGAGCTCTTCGAAACGAAATGGTTTGGGCAAATAATCGTCGGCGCCTAGGCGAAAACCGCGAATGCGATCTTCGTCGCCCGAAAGCGCGGTCAAAAAAATCACTGGAATGAACGCCAACTTCGGATCGCTACGCAGAGCGCGCACCAGTCCCCATCCGTCGAGCTTGGGCATCATCACGTCGGTGATGACCAAATGCGGAACCATCTCGCGCGCTTTTTGCAACGCAGTTTCACCATCCGACGCGGTCACCACTTGATGACCGCGCTTTTCGAGGAGCGTAATCACCATGCGCAGGATCCACGGATCGTCGTCGACGATCAGGATGCGCTCGTCGGGCATGCGCGTATCTTAGAGGTCGCGGGCAGCACCGTCAAATATTGAGATTGGTCGGATCTGTCAGTCTTGCCGTGGGCCTGGGCGTGAGCGCGAGGCCAGCCACCTCATCTACTCTCCCACGCCCACGAAACCTCGCGAAACCCGCGAAACCCTGACCGCCATCGCCCCATGTTAGCCTAGTCAACGTGAGAGAGAAGAACAGACAGCGGTCTTTCCAATACAAGACGTGGGGCGGCAAATCGGTTTCGATTACTTAGCTCACCTTGAAGTGATTGGCGGTCAGGTTATGGGCTTCTCGACTCGCGAGCGGTCCTCCGGTACACTTACCGCCGTGATTGGCAACACCATAGGCAACTACGTCGTCACTGAAAAGATCGGCCAGGGTGGCATGGGCGTGGTCTACCTCGCCGAACATCCGCAAATCGGCCGTCAGGTGGCGATCAAGGTGCTGCTGCCGGAGCTCAGCAAAGATCCGCGCAACGTCAATCGCTTTTTTAACGAAGCGCGCGCCGCCAATGAAATTCGCAACGAGCACATCGTCGACACGCTCGATTTCGGCGAACTTGCAGACAAGTCGCACTACATCATCATGGAGTGGCTCGAAGGGCGAAGCCTGACCCAAGCGATCAAATCGGATGGCCGCTTTTCTATCGGCCGTGCAGTCCACGTTGCGCGCGGCATTGGCGACGCGCTGGCGGCGGCGCATCACAACGGCATCGTCCACCGCGATCTCAAGCCCGACAATATTTTTCTGATTCGGCGCTCGGGCGATCCCGATTTTGTCAAAGTGCTCGACTTCGGCATCGCCAAACTGATGCAGCACACCGCCGCCGAAGACGTCAAAACGCAGACCGGCGCGCTGCTCGGCACGCCGCTGTACATGTCGCCCGAGCAGTGCCGCGGCATCGAAATCGACCAGCGCACCGACATCTATGCGCTCGGCGTCATTCTCTATCAGCTAACTTGCGGACGCGTGCCGTTTTACGCCGAGGGACTGGGCGCGCTGCTGCTCTTGCACATGACCCAGCCACCCGATCCGCCGCGACAGCACAATCCGGAAATTCCCGAAGGCCTCGAGCAGGCGATCTTACGCGCGCTCGAAAAAGACGTAAACACGCGCTACCCCAGCATCGAAGCACTACTTACCGACATCATTCCCTTCGAGTTTGGCGCCGGCGCGCCCACCGGCGGCATGACGGTGCCGCTGATGATGCCGTCCGTCAGCGACACCGTCGGTCGCGCCGTCGGCGAAGCGCAACCGACGACGGTTCAGCGCCGCCGATCACTGGCATTGCCGCTGGGTATTACTGCTGCGGCGGTCGCGATTGGCGGCGCAATTTTGCTCCCGCGCTTGTCGCCGCATCCTGTCGTCCATGCGCCGATCGAGAAGCCGGCGATCGTAACTGCGCCGCCAGTTGCCAAGGTTGCAGCCGTAGTTTCAACGCCACCGCAAAAAAACCCGCCGGCCGGTCCAGTCACAGCCGAAGAAAAAAGCGCGGTCAACATTCACATCATCGTGCTGCCCGACGGTGCTCGGCTGAGCCTCGACGGCACTCCGGTGCCCAATCCTTTTTTTCGCACCGTGACCCGCTCGACCGAGCCCCATCTCTTGACCGCCAAAGCGCACGGTTATCAGACGCTCGAGCGATCGCTGGTGTTTGATCGAGATTACACTCCATCCGCGTTTCACCTGCTGCGCGAACCGCCGCCGCCACTTAGCAGCCAAGAGCCGAAAACCACCACGCCGAAGCTCGACAACAAGCCGCTGCGAGACTCGAGCGGCAGAATCATCTATAAAGGAACCAAAGGCACGCTCAACACCAATTTTCCAGACGAACCGAAGAAATAACCGTTGACGGGGCACGGATAGAATGGCGACTGTTCAAATTTTTCAGTTCTCTGTGAGAAATGTGCTGAGCGCTGTTGATCGCAATCCGAAACTCGCGCGGGAAGCGCGCGGCGGGGGGGAGGCTCGGCGGGCTTTGCCCGACGAGGGGGGACGGGAACGTCCCCCTGTAAACAACGAACCGAAAAAGTGAGAGGCCACCGAATGCGCGCTCTGCTCGTCACCCTGCTTTGGGTTGCAACTCTGCAGCCCGCGCTTGGCCAAGACTCGCCCGACATTGAAGCCGCCAAGCGCCATTTTCAGCAGGCGATTGCGCTGTACAACGATCAAAATTTCGACGCCGCGCTAGCGGAGTTTCAGGCCGCCTACACGGTCCGTCCGTCACCGGCGATTTTGTACAACATTGGCCTGACGCAAAAATCGCTATTCCGCTACAACGACGCGATCGCTTCGCTCGAGCGCTATCTGAAAGAGGATCCGAGCGCTTCACCCGATCGACAGAAAGAGGCGCACCAGCTGATTGAAGAAATGAAAGCTCTGCTGGCCGAAGTGACACTCGACGTCACCCCGACGGGCGCCGCGATTCTGCTCGACAACCGCACCATCGGCACCGCCCCGATGAAACCCTACGGCATCGCCGCTGGAGGCCACCGCATCGACGTCACCGCCGAAGGCTACAAACCAGCGCGCAAGGAGATCATCGTCACCGCCGGGGTGTCGATGACGCTGCATTTTCAGCTGCAGATCATACCCAAGACCGGACACGTGCGGGTCACCTCCAATCGACCGAAATCGACGGTAAAGATTGACGATCGCTCTGTTGGCACGGCGCCGATCGACGCCGATCTTTCAATCGGCGGACACACGCTCGAAGTCAGCGCCGCCGGAATGCAAACTCATCGCAGCGAATTGGTGGTGGCGCCGGGGCAGGAGCGCACCGTGGCTGTCGTGCTGGATCCACCCGTCGTCGCCAAAGCTCGTTTTTACGACAAGTGGTATTTTTGGACGCCGATTGTGGTGGCAGTTGCCGGCGGCGCCGCGGCGGCGATCACCGTGACCCAGCTGCCCCAGGGCCCGCTCATTCCAACGAATAGCTATCCGAATGGGGCGAGCAGTATCAGTTTTTGAGAGGCGGAAGCGGTGGCAAAACCCAAACTATTGATCATGCGCTTGCTCGCATGCGTAAGCGAGTGCTGTCAAACAAAAAAACAGGGAGGTTTCATGAAAAAATTGATGGTGTTTTTCTCACTGGCGTTTGCTTTCTCTCTTGGAGCTGCAGCGTTGGCGCACTCCACCGGGCACGAGTCGCGTACGGTGGCCCAGTGCGAAAAACTGCCGACCCCGGAGCGCCAGAATTGCATTAAGTGCGTCACGCGCCCGGCGAAACACCACTTTCATCCCGATTATCCCGAGGGATCGCGCTGTAGGCCTGACAACGGGAAACCGTAGAGAAAAGCTAACAGCTCACAGCCGACAGCCAACAGTTTCGGATACGGAAGAAGCCAGAGATGCGGATCGTAGTCGACCTGCGGTGGCGCTATGCTGCCCGGGCCTTTCGCACAGGTTTTGCCTGGGACAGCCGACGAAGGGCGTCGGCGCAAAGCTCGTAGCCGTTCGGCCAGGCCAGCATTCCGTCTAGAACAAAGCATTTCTCGAACAGCGCACCGATGACGATTTCTCGCGCCAGTCCGCGTGGCCGCGAAAAGATGAAAGCAAGATCGACGGTGCCGCGATGTCCATCCGAAAATTCCAGATCAATCGCATAGTGTTCGAAATCGACCCGCCGCACTCTTCGAATCTTGTTCCCGTAGGCTCTCATTCGATCCTATTCCAGCGGCGCAATCCGCTTCGGCACTTTGTCCACCTGAACCGCGCTCCACGCGGCGTCCAGCTCTTTGGCATGTTTCCGTTGCCACTCCACCACCAAGCGCAGCACTCGCGGTGGCAGATGCCCTCCGAGCACCCGAGCTGAATCGATCGCGAAAAACGCCTCCTCGTTGCCATAGGCAACATGAAAATGGGGCGGGTTGTGATCGTGATAGTACATTTTGATCACGATTCCATAAAACACCGAAAGAACCGGCATTAAGAACATGATAGTTCAACACGCTGACCACAGGTCAAATAATCAACAACCATTTGCCGGGCGGCAGTCAAACAATCGACATCGCGCGCAGCGCGACTCCTCAACTGTCGGCTGTCGGCTATTGGCTGTCAGCTTTTTACAACAAATGCGTCGTGTCTTTGCGTGGTGGCGCGGGTAATTCAGGTAGGTCGTATTCGGCTTCGTCGTTGCCGTCGTCGCTGGCCACCGGAGATTGCAGGTCGTGCAAATTCTCGTCCGCTGCCTTGGCGCCAAACTTGCGACAGTTGTCGCAGCGCCCGCAAAGAGCCACATTCTGTTCGCCGAAGTACTCAAGCAAGATCTTGGCGCGGCAGCGGGTCGAGCGTGCATAGCGCAGCAGCGCTTCGAATTTTCCTCGATCGGCTTCGCGGCGTTTGCGATAGGCCTCGGCGGCGCGACCCAAAAGCAGGTCGTCCGGCGGATCACCTCGCGGCACGAAACAGGCGCCCTCAAGTTCCGCCGTGCAGCCGGCATCTTTAAGT
>JAHFDU010000452.1 GCA_023248835.1 Myxococcales bacterium
TTAACAAAGAGAAGGCACATAAGTTAACCGATATCGGACTTGCCACCATGCGCCCACGCAGTCTACTCGAACGCGATGGAAAAATGTGGGTTGAACCGCCTATCCGCCGGCTCTTCAGATCGGGCTCGGGCTGGCACGCGGGCTCGGGCTCGACAGGAGAGCGGATTTGATGCGTACGCCCTCTGGCGGTAACCGCGCAGGTTTGATATCCAAACCTGGGCGAGCTAAGGTTCGCCCCTCTTATCTGACCGGAGGGGAAACATGGACCTTATGGGATTGGTGCTGCACTGGTTGTGGTTGCTTCCTGTCGTCGCTGTGCTGATCGGCTACAAGCTGCTGCTGCGACTATTCGGTGTGGTGATGATTTCCGAAAGCTGTCTCGGTATCGTCAACAAGAAGTTCGCGCTGCTCGGAAAAAACACCAAGCTGCCAGACGGCTCGCTGATCGCTTTGAGCGGCGAAGCCGGAATTCAGGCCGACACGTTGGCGCCCGGCGTGCATTTTTGGCTCTGGCCGTGGCAGTACGAAGTCTTTCGCCAAAATTTCATCACCATCCGCGAGGGAAAGACCGGTGTGGTCGAATCGCGCGACGGAAAATCACTCTCGAACGGCCGCGTGCTGGCCAAAAAAGTCGAGTGCGACTCCTTTCAGAACGCCCGGCAGTTTCTCACCGGCGGGGGTGAGCGCGGCCCGCAGATCGCCATCATTCCGCCTGGCACCTACCGCATCAATACCTCGCTGTTCTCCATCGTCGAAGAGGACGCGCTTGAGATCGCCGACAACATGGTGGGTATCGTCACCACCAAGGATGGCAAAGCGCTCGAGACCGGCGAGATCGCCGGCAAAGAGGTGCAGGGCCACAATCTGTTTCAGGACGGCGAATCGTTCATTTCAAGCGGCGGCTACAAGGGGTTGCAGGAGCAAGTGGTGCTCGCCGGCCGCTACTACATCAATCCGCGTTTTGCGACCGTCGAAGAGCGACCGATGACCGAAGTACCGATCGCGCACGCCGGCGTGGTCATCGCTTACGTCGGCGAGCCCGGACAGGACGTGACCGGCGAGGGCTTTAGGCACGGCAACCTGTGCAAACGCGGGCAAAAGGGGGTTTGGAACGAGCCGCTCGACCCGGGCAAATATCCGATCAATCCGTTCACCCACAAAGTAGAGCTGGTGCCCACCGCCAACGTGGTGCTCAACTGGGCGACCGGCAAATCCGAGTCGCACAAGCTCGACGAGAAATTGTCGACGATCACGGTGCGCTCTTCGGACGGGTTCAAGTTTAATCTCGACGTCAGCCAGATCATTCACATTCCTCGCACCGACGCGCCCAAAGTGATCGCGCGGTTCGGCAACATGCTTAACCTGGTCACCCAGGTGCTCGAGCCAACCATCGGCAACTACTTTCGCAACGCGGCGCAGGGATCCGACGTCATCGGATTTCTCAATCAGCGGCGCGAGCGGCAGACCGAAGCAAAAATAAGCATTGCCGCTGCGCTCAACGAGTACAACGTCGGTGCCGTCGATACGCTGATTGGCGACATCAATCCGCCCGACGATCTAATGAAGCCGCTGACCGACCGCAAGATCGCCGAGCAGCAGAAGATCACCTACGACACCCAGAAGATGGCCGAAGAGACCCGCAAGGAGCTCGAGCAGGCCAAGGCGCAGGCAGCGACGCAGGCCAAAGTGGTCGACGCCGAGCGCAAAGTGCAGATCGCAGATTTCGACGCTCAATCGGCGGTCAAGCTGTCGGAAGGCGAGGCCAAGTCGAAAACCATCAGCGCTGAAGCGGATGCCAAGGTGAAGACGGTCAACGCCGAGGCGGATGCCAAAGTCAAAACGGTGAGCGCCAAAGCTGACGCCGAGGTATTCACCACCGTCGGTGAGGCGCAGGCCAAGCAGATCACCAAAGTGGGCGAGGCAGAGGCCGCCGTCATTCAGAAAAAGACCGACGCAATCGGGCAGGACAACTACGCCCTCATCGAAGTCGGTCGCGCACTTGCAACCGGCAAGAACCCACTGGTGCCGCAAGTCGTCGCGGGTGGCGGATCGAACGGCGGCGGAAGCCTGGTCGATATTCTCATCGCCAACCTGGTCCGCGAAGGAATCAAGAAACCGCCGCTGCCGCCGACAACGTAACCAGGAGAAGTAGCCCGTAGTCGGCGATTTTTTTGGCGATCGTCGGATACGAGACGCCGAGTAGGCGCGCCACTTGGGTGCGATTGCCCTCGGCGTACGCGAGTAGTCGACTTACATACGCTCGTTCGAGCTCGTCGAGCGTAGGCGGCTTGCCGTCGGTCGCGCCGAGCGCGAAGAACGGTGGCGCAGCGTCGGCGACGCGGCTCGGTCCACTGATCACGATGCAGGTCGAGTCAATGGTTTCGGCGCTGGAGAGAATCACCGCCCGCTCGACCAAGTTCTTCA
>JAHFDU010000167.1 GCA_023248835.1 Myxococcales bacterium
TCTTGCCGACGCGCGCGCCATCCACGCCGAACTGCGAAAATGCTGGCCCGACGCGAGTGGTTCTGCACTCACACTCGAGGGCGAAGAAGACATCCACATGGCGGTCGAGGCGCACCTTGAGAGCGTGCTCGGCGAAGCCGCTGGTGTTTTGCATACGGCGCGTTCGCGCAATGATCAGATCGCGCTCGATTTGAGGCTGCACGTACGCGAGCAAACGCTGCTCATCGTCGGTGACTTGTGCGAATTTTTGAGTGAACTGTTGGCCCGGGCCGAGATCGAAGGCGATCTTTTGTTGCCGGCCTACACCCACCGTCAGCGCGCGCAGCCGATCACTTTAGGCTATTGGCTGTTGTCGTTTGCCGCGATGCTGCTGCGTGACCTCGAGACGTTTCAATTTGTCCGCAAACAAGTCGACGTCATGCCGCTTGGCGTCGGAGCGGTGAGCGGCACCAGTTTACCGATCGATCGTGACTGCATGCGACAGCTGCTCGGCTTTTCGCGACTGACCGACAACGGTCTTGACACTGTCGCCGATCGCGATTTTGCGCTCGACTATCTTTTCGCCGCTGCCAAATTCTTCACTCACACCAGCCGATTTGCCACCGAGGTGATCGATTTTGCCAGCAGCGAGTTTGGTTTCATCGCGCTCGACGGCGAAATCGCGTGCGGCTCTTCGATGATGCCGCACAAACGCAATCCGGACGTATTTGAACTGTTGCGCGGCAAGAGCGGCCAAGCGCTCGGTCAGCTGATGCAGCTTTTCACCACTCTGAAAGGGTTGCCGCTCGGCTACAACCGCGATCTGCAGGAGGATCGCGCGCCGATTCTGAATACAGCTCCTCTGGTGCGAAACGCAATCGCGATGTTGCGACTGGCGCTACCACGACTGAAATTTCGCAAGGCCGTCATGGCCCGCGCGCTAAAGAGCGACTATACCCAGGCCACCGACCTTGCCGAAGTGTTGGTCAAGCGCGGCGTTCCCTTTCGCACCGCTTATAAGAAAGTCGGCAAGCTGGTGGCGGCGTGCCAAGCGGCGCAGCTGCCGCTTGCGCGAGTCACCGTCTCTTTCGCCCAACCGATCGACGCCTGTTTCGACGAAGCGGTGCTGGCTGAAATCGAGCTTGGCGCCTGCGCCGCGCGCAAGGAAAGCCCAGGGGGCACCGGTCCAGAGTCGGTGCGCACGCAGATCGCGGCGTTTTCGGCGCGGGTTCAGCGCACGGTCGACGAGCTCGACGACTCGAATCGTCTCGATCGCCTGTTCCAAAAACTGGAAACAATGGCGGAAACAATGGGACGGTGTTAACAACTTACATCTCGCGGACGGGGCCAACTTGTTAAGTTGTTAAGATCGTCCTGTCTACGTCCGGTCGAGAAAAACTTGCACGACTAGATCCGGTTTAAGGAATTCGATGCCCATTTCGTTGCCCGGCGTGGTCCAGCGCACCTTGCCGTCAAGATCAATGCCGAGCGTGTTGACCCGCACGTGCGCGCCCACTGGCAACACCACATCGCCGCGGAGCCGACAGCCACCCGGGCTTACGTCCAGCAGAAAGCCGGGCACGCCCTCCTTTGCCCCGTCGCTGGAGGTGTAGCGAACCTGATCATCGACCGGATAGCGTCGATGTTTGCGTTGCGGCACACCTTGCGAATCCGCCCATGCGGCATTGAGCATCATCGCCTGCGATTCGCTCTCATCAAACGCGACGAAGGCGCGTCGACCGTCGGTGGAGCGCTTGATCAAACTCGCTTTGACTTCGAAAACCTGCTTGAGCGACTGGATTTGCACGCGCAAGGCGACCGGATCTCCCTCGCCAAGACCGGCAAGTTTGTCCGGCTCGCTCAGCACCAGGCCGCCGTGTTTGAGAAATCCCCAATAGTTGTCGAGAATTTCTCGCCCAGTCGGATACCTGAGCTCGATCGGTTCTCGCGCGTCTCTCGAATTCATCGCGTCCACCCTCGCCCCAAGTAAGTAATGATAACAGCCAGCGGAAAACACGTCCACCCGCTTCTTGGCTGAGTCAGCATGAAGTGACCGGCTCCTTCGCATGGTAGCTCTGCGCTACGTTTCAGTCCGATTCGCAGCGTAACCTACGGCGTGCGAATCGGAGCCGGTCACTTCATGCTGACTCAGGCCAATCGCTACATCAGATCTTTGCGGGCCAGGGCGCGGCGCATTTTTTCTAACGCTTGCTCTTGCAGCTGGCGGATGCGCTCACGCGACAGATGGTATTTTTGACCGATCTGTTTGAGCGTCAGCTCTTCGTCGCTGTCGATACCGAAGCGTTGTCGTAAAATGTCGGCCTCGATCGGCTTGAGCTGCCCAAGTTCGGCGCGCACGCTACTCGACATCATCTCGTCGACCATGCGATCGTCGGTGGTGGTGTTTTCGGCGTTTGGATCCTGGATGAAATCGCCGAGTTTGCGATCGTCATCGTCGCCCACTGTCTTATCGAGTGAAAACGACTGATCGAGAAGATAGGTTCGCATCTTCTCCACTTTCGCCGTCGGCATGCCAATCTGGCGACCAACCTCCTCTGCCGTCGGCTGGCGCCCGAGCGCTGCTTCGAGGGTGCGCCGCGCCTTGCCGACCCGATGGTAGGCCTCGATCATGTGCACCGGCAAGCGCACCGCGCGACCCTTGTCGGCAAGCGCGCGCGAAATCGCATGACGAATCCACCACGATGCGTAGGTCGAAAAACGGTAGCCGCGGCGAAAATCGTAACGCTCGACCGCTTTGATTAGGCCGATGTTTCCCTCTTGAATCAGGTCGGCGAGCGGCATGCGGCCGAAATTGAACCGGCGCGCAATCGACACCACCAGCCGCAAGTTGGCTTTGACGAAATCGTTTTTCACACTCCGCGCCATAGGCTGCGCGGCGAAAACGTTAGCACCGTCGGCAGTTGACGCTCGGGCAGCCCGCGATAGATTTTTTTGAGCTCCGAAAGCGCCGCCTGCAGCGCCAACTTGTCTGCGTCGAGCACGTAAAGCTGCTGGCTCACTTTCAACACCGCGCGCTCGAATTTTTCCTGTTGCCGCTGGTTCGGACGCCGGCCGCCGCTCTTGAGCGCGTGCCGCAAGTTACGAAACTCGGGCGTGGAATTGTCGAGCACTCGTTCGGCAAGCGTAAGCAAATAGTCGACCATGGGCCGAAAATGTAGGAGTCGCACCCACACCGCCACTTCGAGCGCTTCGAGCTTGCTTGCCGATTCAAACTCCTCTCGCGGCTGCAGCACCGCCAGGCGCCCCAAATCGCGAAAATACATTCCCAAGAAATTCGAAGGCTCGTCACTTTGAGGCGTTTCTGCGCGGGCCGCTTCAGCGGGCGGCGCTTCGATGGCGGATGTCTCCGACGCTGGCTCGTCGCCAGCTTCCTCGACCAGAAGCACCGCTTCTAGCGCCGCCGCTTCTTCCACTTCCGCACCCTGGGGCGGCGCTATATTCGCGTCGATGGCCTTAAGCCGCCGACCCGGCCGCTTAGCATGCCGCGGTGCAGCGTAAGAACGCCGGGCCAACAGTGTGTTTATCTGTCTCACCGCAAACCCCCTTTCTTTTGTATACAGCGCGACGCGGTTATTTATTCCCACTTGGTCTGCGCTGAATGTGTAAACGCAGCACACCCCCACAAAGGTCTAATTTCGATCTAGGTGGTGATTGAAATGTAACCACGATCTAGGACGCCGCTACTGGGACCGCCAAGACCTAGGCAGATCTGATGTCGCAACGGGCAACCACGCCCGAGCAAGTAGGAAGGTCAGTGGAACCGTCACGAGCACGGCTGCGAGAAAAATATAGAGCCCAGGACCGGGAGCAGCAAACCCGGTGAACAGATCGACCGAATCGATTACTAGGTGCATCAGCGCGAATCCCCAGATCGAGTTTCCACCCTTTTCGAAGAGATAAGCGGCGGGATAGGCCAAAATCGCCGCAAAAACCAGCGTCATACCGAGGCTGAAAAGAACTTTGGGCGAGATTCCATGCGCCAACCGCGAAAGATGCATCAAAGAAAACACAACCGCGGACAGTGTAGCTGCACTCAAAAAAGAGCGGCCCGAGCGAAGACGCCGGTATAGCAAACCCTGATAGATCACCTGCTCCGTCACGCTCTGGGAAATCACAAATTGCAACAACCAAAGCGGCCACGCCGGAACCAGCACAAACGGAACTCCGAGTTGAAGAAAAGAAAATAGGTACGCGAGCACTACCGGCGTGCAAGCGATAAGCGCGGTGAGCAACTGCCGCGGATGGGGTCGGCCCATGCCGAGACACACAACTGCGTTGCCGATGGATCCTTGGCGACGCCATTCGACTGCGATCGCCACCACAACGCCGAGAATGCCGGGCACGATGCCTGAAAGCCAAAGATAGGCGCTGATATCGAGACTCCACGCGTGCGCGAACGGAATAGCGATTGTGGCCAGCCCAACAAACGCGGCAAGCGGTATCGACGTGACCGCCAGCACGTGCGCAAAACTCTCTCGCGACAAGACCTCCAACCGGACCGTCATTTGAGTGCGGTCGTGGACCATCGGGCCTTATGGTTTGCAGTGAGCGTAACCTTGCACTGCTGGATTCGATTCGGTCCGCCCCCTGCGCCACCGGGCCCGGGTGGACGATAGGCAACTTGGAAAGTGAGAGTGCCGGCGCCGTTCGCGCCGATCTGAAGTGTGCTCGGCCCAACCACACGGTGGTTCATGCCCATCGCCCAAGCCATGCGATCGGCAAGTGTTTCGGCGGCAAGCAGCGGCGTCGCGGTCCAGATCCCCGCCTCTTCGAATAGAACACCGAGGTTCTGCCGAGGTGAGACCACGGTGCCATCGGCTATCGCCCAGCCGCGGACCTGCATAGACGGACGGTCTTTGGACGATCCATAGAATGCCCAAGCTTGGCCGACGCGTTCGTCGAGCTGGACCGACGGATCCTCTTCGATTGGGCTGACCAAAACACGTTCCGGCGCAAGCTTGAGCGCGTGCGCCGCATACTGACGGAAGCTCGCTTGCGCTTTGCCAAAACCTGACCGCATCGCGTCGCTCCTTCTCGGTGTTCGCAAGTCAGAATCGCTGAACGCCGGCGACGCCGAGGGCAACCACATCGTCACAGCGACGAGCGCTGCGGCAATCCATGTCGGGCGCATTACGATCCTTTTTGTGCGACGACGATCAGCTGCGGTGACTCGTGACCGTAAAAACGGTCTACGTGGTGGAAACCGCCGGTCACGCCGGTGACACGAAGGTCGACCGCGCGCAACAACTCCACCACCTCGTGCAGGGCGTAGAGACGAACTGAACTCAAGTGTTCACGCTGGCGACCATCAGGAAAAATTACATTGCGCCGCACTTCGACCCGCGAACGCGGATAGTTGAACTCGCTCTCCTCAAATACCAAGCAGCCTTCGCCTTCACGCCAGCTGCGCGAGGGCAGCGCGGTGACGGCGTAATCGCGGTGAATGATTTCGAGACAAAAACGGCCACCCGGCCGCAAGCCGCGCGCGATCTGTTTGAGCATGCGGCGGTTGTCTTCGTCGCTGAAATAGCCCCAACTCGATCCGATACAAAACGCCGCTTCGAACTCGTCGACAAACGGCAGCTCACGCGGGTCGAGACGATAGAGCCGCATCGGCGCCGCCACTTTTTGCGCGCGCTCGCCCGCCACCAACGTGAGCGGCAGTGAAAAATCGACTCCGGTCACATTGAGCTGGCGGCGACTGAGTGCCAAGCTGTGATCTCCCGCACCGCAGCCCACTTGCAGCACCGCAGCGTCGGTCTTGAGCGCCAGCGCGGCGACTAGAAAATCGGCAGTGCGCTCGACCTCTGCCGGCGCCGGGAGCGGAACAAACCGCAGAAACTCTTCATCGAACACCTCGTCCCACCATGCGCGCGCCGTCTCTTTAGGCGCCTCGCTCTCTAAAGCGGCGACGGCCGGCGGCAGCTCTGCCGACAACGGCGGTAGTGGCGGCGGCAGCGTCTCTTCGGCGACCAGATCACTGCCATCGAACAGCTCGTGCTCGACTTCGCGGGCAGGCTCGCGCTCGCGCGCCGCTTTGGCCTGTGCCGAGAAGGGCGGTAGCGACTCAGTTTTTTCCGTCGCTGCGGGTCGCGCGGTATTTTTTTTGGTGCGTGGTGAAGGCACACCATTTGCTTCAAGTTCGGGGCGCGGCCACACCGGCAAAACCACTTCGGCGCGCTTGCCGTGCGCGAATGCATCCTCGACAATACTGGCGGAGTAGGCGCGCGCCTGCCCCTGCGGCGTTTCGCTCTCTGGATCGATCGCCTGCGCCGAAATCGTAATGATGCCTTCGGAAAGCTCGAGCAACTCCTGCTTCGAAAAATTCAGCTCGCCGCTGGTCACGCTGCCACCTCGGCGCTCAAAGCCGAACCGAGGCGCTGTCCAAGTCGCACCAGCGCCGGCACCGACTGATCGAGCGCGACGCGTCCGGGTTCGAACAGCAAAATCACTGTCGAGCCGAGATGAAAGGTACCGATCTCGTCGCCGCGGCCAACCGGCAGCGGTACCGCATAGCGCTGCGACGAACCCTGCCGCCCCTGCTTGCCGCGTACATGTGTGGACACCGCCCGGTCATACGCGAGCGTCATGTGACCCACTCCCGCCGCTGCCACCATCACCACCGCCACTCGCCCAAGCGCCGTGTCGAGGTAAGTGACAAGACGCTCATTGACCGAAAACAGCCCGGGGACACGCTCGACCGAGGCGCGGTTGACCGGATAAAAAGCTCCCGGGATGTGATGATAGCCGCTGACGCTGCCGGCAAGTGGCGCATGCACTCGGTGATAGTTGCGCGGCGCCAAATAGAGTGTGGCGTAAGCTCCGCCTTCGAAGCTGCGCGCCGCTTGCCGATCGGCGAGCAGGCCAGCGACGGTGTAGTCAATATCCTTGCACTGAATCAGCCTGCCGCCGGTCGAAACCCCGCTCTCAGACAGTTCACCGTCGACGGGCGACAGCACCGTTTTGGCGTCGCCCTCGAGCGGGCGTGCGCCGGCAGCATGCGGGCGAGTGAAGAATTGATCGAAACTCGGAAACTGTCCAAGCGGCCCGTCCACTTCACTGAGATCAGCTCCAACGCGGTTCGCGAACGTTCGATACAGCGGCGCGCGCAACCGGTTCGGCAGGTGGCGGCGACTCAACCAACCGACCGCGTGGGAAAAGCTGCTCTTGGGAGCCCAGCGCAACGCACTTAGCAGAATACGACTCACCTCGTCACATTATCGCCCAAATCTTGGCACCGCCAGATAAAACCGTAGAACCGCCACGGACTCAATTACTCAACACCGCCCCCCTGTTTTCAACTACATTCGGGACGCTTGAATGAATGTTCCGGGGCAAGCAACTAATCTTGTAACTACTAGATATGGGAGGATGAAGATGCGGATCTCGTTGGGTTGTATAGCGATTTCGGTCCTTATCGATGCTTGCCATCGCGAGCAGCCAACCCCGAATTCAATCGTGACTTGCGCTCCACCGCTTACCGCCTGCGGCGATGTTTGCGTCGACGCGCGCTACGATCCGGACCACTGCGGCGGCTGTGACCAGGCCTGCCCGACTCTACCGAATGCCAGCCGTGCTTGTTCGAATGGAAGCTGCGGACTCGGCGCTTGCGCCTCAGGATTTGCCGACTGCAATGCCAAAGTTCAAGACGGCTGCGAAGTAAACATCGACAGCGATTCTCTGCATTGCGGCGCTTGCGACACCGTGTGCGGCCTGCCGAGTGGCGCGTCGGTCTGCAATGCAGGTCAGTGCGAGATCGCGAGCTGCAGCCCAAACACCGCCGACTGCAACGGCAATCCGAGCGACGGCTGCGAGAGTGATCTGCTGCACGACTCGAGCCATTGTGGTCAATGTGGCACCGGCTGCTCGAGCGGTCGCTTTTGCGTCAGCGGTCAGTGCAGCATCGCACCGCCGATTGACAGCTCTTTGATGGGCTATTGGAATTTCGACGATCCCGGTCCCGTGACCAAAGACGCCAGTTCCAATGGCAACCACGGCGAAGCCTACAATGTCACGCAGGTCGACGGAAAAATCGGCCAAGCCTACCGATTCTCCGGCTCGGGCTGCGTCGGAATTCCCAATTCATCGTCGCTGCAGTTGATCGGACAGAACCAGCTTACCATGATGGCTTGGGTCAAATTTTCTGGCGCCTGCCGGGCCGATCGAGGCGTCATTCTGAACAAAGAAGCAACCTACGAAATGGGCGCCGAGTGTCACACCGCCAATTTTCAACAGGCGCTGCAATTTGGCGATCAACGCTGGAGCTGGAACGGCAACAACCCGCTGGCCAGCAACGAGTGGCAACTCT
>JAHFDU010000168.1 GCA_023248835.1 Myxococcales bacterium
CGACGGCATCGAGGGCAAAAATTTCTTTCAAAAAGACGCGCCGCCGTTTGCGCCCGACTGGATCCGCACTGAAACCATGTGGAGCGAAGACACCCAGCGTGAAATCGCCTACATCATTTGCGACGACCTTGAGACCCTGCTCTACGTTGCCAATCTCGGCGCGATACCGCTTCACGTTTGGGCCAGTCGGGTGGCAACCCTGGCCACGCCCGACTGGTGCATTCTCGATCTTGATCCCAAAGGCGTGCCCTTTGCCGACGTGGTGAAGCTGGCGCTGGCGATTCGCAAACTGTGCGACCAAATCGAATTGCCCTGCTATCCCAAAACTTCTGGTGGCAGCGGTATGCACGTGCTGATTCCACTCGGCCAGCGCTGTTCGTTCGACGAAGCGCGTCAGTTTGGCGAGCTCATCGGGCGGGTTCTGGTCGAGCGCCATCCCGACATCGCCACCTTGGCGCGGGCGATCGCGGCTCGCCAAGGCCGCGTCTACATCGACTATTTGCAAAACGGCCACGGCAAACTCATTGTCGCGCCCTTCTCGGTGCGGCCACTTGCAGGCGCACCGGTGTCGATGGTGCTCAAATGGAGCGACGTTTCAGCCCGCCTCGATCCCAAACGCTTCACCCTCAAGACCGCACCCCGCCGCATGCAACGACTCGGTACCGATCCAATGGTGCAAATCCTCGACGACAAGCCCGATCTGGCAGCCGCCATCGGCCGACTGGCGCAGTTAGTCGAAAGATCGTAAGAGCTTGAATTTTCCGGGGACTCGATATCAAATTCGGAAACACGGACCGGGTCGAAGTGAGCGCTCGCCTCTTCTGGATCTACCAGGTCAGTTGAACGCGGCCGTCTTTCGCGTCGACGGTCAGCACACGCCCTTCGATAATATCCATCCCCAACAATCCGTCGACGCCGATATCGCGCGGCAAGTCTTGGCAAACCACCGCGAAAGAGTCGAGGTGTAGCCCCATGGTTTCGAGTCGATCCACGACCAGTGTGTAGCCCGGCATTGCGCTGCCTGCACCGACAAGCCGTGTCACCTGTTTCCCTTGCGCAGGGCTGTAGCCGAGCTCATCGACAATCCCAGCATCAACGATTGTTCGATAGCAGCCGGTGTCGAGGACAAATTGATACGGCCTGGTTCCGAGTGGCCCATGGAGGCGCGCAGTGACCCAGATGACGCGATCGGCTGGGTTGAATTTACCTTCCCACACGACCGCGTTCTGGGGCGAGCAGATGTGCAACCGGGCTGGTCTTTTTTCCGGTCCAGATGACTGCGCAATCAGCCAAGCTTTTGATGGTTGAACGTAGCGCGGCCCGATCGCGATCGTGCGCGAAGACGGCACCCGCAGTGAGGTTCATGTCGGCAAAATCATAATCGACAAGAACGATCCATTGGTCGGGGAATCGCTGCTCGATTTCAGCGATGGAAAGCTTTTCGCAGCGCCCAGAAACGCTTTCGGCGTTCATGCCACCAGCGTACGCGAACTCTTCCCGCGACCGCAAATTCTCTGGTCGATTCTGAACGGCCTCAGCGCTGCGGCCCCTAATCGATATCGCTGAAATCGTTTGACTGACGATCGCGCCTGCATCGAGCTTGTCCGCCACCGTTTCGATTACCGCGGTGATTGCGCCGGCAATTCGGTCGGCATCGACATAGGTCATGCGAAGATTGATGAGCGACGGTGTGGTCGCGCCAGTGGTCGCCAAAATCGCGGTGAAGTCCTGATCATGGCTGATCACCACTGCATTTATACGACGGGCTTCGGCGATGATTGCTTCATCGGGCGTGCGCACGGAAAGCACGTCACCAACTCGGGTGATGTCGAAGCCCCGCTTGCGCAATAAGTCAACCACGTGACGGGAAACGTTGAAATCGACGAGGAGTTTCACGCGGCCGAGGGGGTATCGATGCTGCGTCCAGAAGCAAGCCACGCGGCGTAACGGAGACACTCAAGCACGTCGTCGGACTCAAGCTCCGGAAATTCGTCGATCACCTGCGCCGACGTCTTGCCGGCGGCCAAGTGTTTGAGCACCAGAGCGACCGGAATCCGTAGGCCGCGCACACACGGCTGCCCTCCGCAAACATGCGGGTCGACGGTGATTCTGGCTAACCCGGCCATAGCAAAAGAGTACTGCACACCGTCACCGACGGCAAGCAGAGACGGACGCGGTACAGACCGGGTACATAGGTAACAAAACTGTCCGCTTTTTCACTTGACCGGGAAGAATGAAGGCGATTAGGGTGCGCGAGTTTTGCGATCCGATGATGGGAGAACCAATGAAATTCCAACTCGCCTATTTGGTCATTTGTCTCAGTGGCTGCAGTTCGCCAAACGGATCTCCTGACAAGTCGCCGGCGCCGACGGCCGAGGGTTGTCTCGGCGGCGTTTGCCAGGACTCTGCAAAAGACTGCCAAATGGCCGAGCGCTGCAACACTGCGGTCAGCCCGCCGCGCTGTCAAAAACTCTATTGTGGCGCCACCGGTACCGCTTGCGATCAGGATTCAATCTGCGCTCAGGGTGTATTCTGCGTAAGTCGAAAATGTGTGACCGGCGATATGCTTCCGCCTTATGCTTGCGACCTACCCGGGCACACCCCACATATTTGCTTCGAGTCTTCCCAAGGTACAAAGAGTGCGGGGACTGATTGCGGAGCGGCAGCCGGAAATAAGTATATACCGGGAGGACATTTGGTCGCTGCCTGTTCTCGAGATGGAGTCGTCGGGGGTTGTAAATGGACTGAGGGAAGCAAATGGGATGTGACCTGGTACTATGGTGGAAATTTCGCGTGTTCCCCAGGAGAGACCCAGGTCGCCCCGTAACGCTATTCGTTCAGCAAATTCCGCAATTGCGTGGCCAGACGGGGGCCGGTGCCGGCGTCTTCGTGTTTGAAGTAGATGAAGGCTTGCTGAAACTTCTGGGCGCGCAATCGCTCGGCCCATGCTGCGATGTCGGAATCGACATAGTCTTCGCGGCGCAATCGTAAATAGCCCCAATCGCTGGTGGCGACAAATGGCGTGGTCAATTTTTCGCTCTCCGACCAGACCAGAGCACAATTTTTTTCCGACAGCGCGGCGTAGATCTCGTCGCAAAACCACGACGAATGGCGAAATTCAAACGCGGCGCGCGTCCGAGGCGGCAAGCCGGCGAGAAATTCACGCAGCCGCGGCAAGTCCATTTTCAAAAATGGCGGCAGCTGAAATAAGAACGGCCCGAGTTTGTCGCCGAGCGCTAAGGTGGCGGCAAACAGACGTTCGAGTGACGACGCCGAATCTTTGAGACGCTCGACATGGGTGATGCGTTGTGGCGCCTTGATCGCAAACACAAAATTCGCCGGCACCTGGTCGCGCCAATGGGCCAGCACTTTTTCGGTCGGCATTTTGTAAAAAGTGTTGTTGGCCTCGACGGTGTTAAAGGAGGCCGAATAAAACCCTAGCATTTTCGCCGCGGCAAGATCGCTCGGATAAAAACTACCCTTCCATTCTTTGTACGAGTAACCACTGGTACCTATTCTGAATGGGACGTGACCTGCGTCTGCGCAGATCCGTCCCGGTGGCATCGAACTAGAACTTGAAGCCGCCCGCGACGCCCGCGGTCTGCGGTGTCACCGACGGTACCAGGAACCAATCGCGAGCCGCGGTGCGCTTGCTCTCAGGCTTTTGCAAGAGAAAGTCGCTGGTCAAAAGCGCCGCTCCAGTCGCCGCCGACAGCGCGCCGATCACGGTGAAGCTGATGCCGACCGCGTTCCACTGCTTGCCGCGCTGGGCGTAATCCGCGTCGGTCGGTGGATAGGTTGGGTCGAAGTAGGCGATGCGCTTGCCCTGGTCGTCGGGATTGCGGCTGTCGAACGCCACCACGTCGGAGTAGCGCTTGGCCTGAACGTCGCCGACAATGCCAACAATCAGCGAAACGCCACCGAGGCCGAGCAGTCCGATGCCGCTCCAAAATAGTGCTCCGTGCTTGCCGCCCTGACTGACCCCAGGCACTGTCGTGGTTCGCCTTGGTTGCCCGGCCAACCTGGCCGCCAGCGGAGCGTCTTCGTCATCGAGCTTACGCAGCACTGGTCCGGTGGGAGTCGCGACTGGTGCCGGTGCCTCTTTGTCGAACATTGGTGCCGCGGTAGCGTCGATCAGAATGACGTTGGGAGAGATCCGATCGCCGATCGTGTTGGTGATTTTTCCGTTGAGTTTCGACTCGACGAAATATTGCAGCGAAGTGCCGGTGACCGCTAGAGCGGGAATGCGTCCAATCAGCGTTCCGCGTCGGCGCAGCATCGGCACCGCGACGAAATCGGCAGCTCCACCCGAGCGGTAGTAGACGATCGCCTCGACGCGCTCTTTCGGTGCGGTGACTTTGACATCGATCGGCTGGTCGGGCGGCGCGGCGTCGATGGTGGTGTGGGCGTACGGAACTTTCGGCGCCTCCTCCTCTTCGAGGTCGCCCCCGACTTCCGTCGGCGACAGCTTGGGCTTGGGCTTCGCCGGTGCGGTGTCCATGCCGCCGCCACCAGTCTCGGGCGGTGGCATGCTCATTTCAAACTCGGCAACCGCACGCTTAATCGCGTCGCGATCGGGTGCATTGGGCGCCTCTTCGAGGTACTGCTTGTAAAAAAGAATCGCCTCTTGGGTGTCGCCAAGTTTTCGGTAGGTGGCGGCGATGTTGCGCAGCAGCATCGGCATGCGTTTGATGAGATACGCCGCCTTGAGCTCGCGCACTGCCAGCTCGTAATCTTTGGCGGCATAGGCGTCGAGGCCGGCCTGGTAGTGCTGTTTGGCGAGCGAAGTGGCCTTGTCTTCGTCGGCGCGCACCGGCGCTAACTGAAATAGCAGAGCGAAGACACACAGCGCTTGGCCGAATTTTCCAAATGTGGTTGGGTTCATGCGGGGTGTCAGAAACTAACCACATCCAGAGCGAGTTTGTCAACCTTTACGGGATTTTAGCCTCTGTTCGCGGAGGCAAGCGAAAGCAAACAGTGCGATTCCCAAGGCGAGCGCCGCAATCCGTCGTGGTTCGCTGACGTGTAGGGTGTGCCCGAGCGCTGCCGAGGCGGCAGCGAGCGCCGACCACAAAACCAACCGCACTCCCATTCCCTAAATTCGACGCGTTTTGCGACGGAGTTAAGCGGGAGTATGATGTTGCATCCCAGCCATGAGTGACGCTCTCCCTTCCGCTCCTGCTGCCGCTCGCGTCAAGCGTATCTTGCCGTTCTTGGTTTTGGCGTTGCTCGCCTACGGTGGCTTTCGGCTTTATCGCGCGCTGCAGCCTTACGAATGGAGCGGCACCGTCGAAGTGCGCACCATGAATGTGGGATCGCGCACCGGCGGCCGAGTCAAAACCGTGCTGGTGCATGAGGGCGATCGGTTGAAGGCCGGGCAGCCGCTGATTGAGCTCGAGTCGAGCGACTGGCCGGCGCAGCTGTTGGCAGCGCAGGGGCAACTTTTGCAAGCGCAAGCCAATTTGGAAAAACTCGAGCGCGGTGCGCGGCCCGAGGAAATAGAGCAGGCCAAAGCGCGGGCGCAGTCGGCCAAAGCGGCGTGGAGCGAATCGAAGACCGGCGCACGGTCTGAACAGATCGCGGCGCAGCGCGCGCGGGTCACGGCGGCGGAAGTGGCGCTCAAGAAAGCAGAGCTCGACGCTGAACGGATGCAGACGCTATTTGACAAAGGCGCCTCCTCGCGTGCCGATGAGGACAACGCCCAGCTGCAGCTCGAGTCGCAGCGAGCGCAGCGCAATGCGCTCAAAGAGCAGCTCGACGAATTGGTGCACGGCTCGCGCAAAGAGGAGCTCGATCAGGCGCACGCGCGAGCGATGGAAGCCTCGGCCAATCAAAAAATGGTCGAATCGGGATCACGCTCCGAAGACGTCAAAGCCGCCCGCGGCATGGTCGACGCGGCACAGGGAAAAGTCGATTCAATAAAAGTCATGCTCGACGAGCTCACCATCAAGGCGCCGCGCGCCTGCCGCGTCGAGTCGCTCGATCTGCGGCCGGGCGACATACTGCAGCCGAGTGCAACCGCGGCAACCTTGGTCGAGCCCGATCAGCTCTACGTTCGCATCTACGTGCCAGAGACGCAGCTTGGCTACATCAAAGTTTCACAAGAGGTGCCGATTTCGGTCGACAGTTTTCCCCACAAAAGTTTTCGCGGTGTGGTCGAGGCCATCAATACCGTCGGCGAATTTTCGCCGCGCAATTTGCAAACTGCCGACGAACGCGCCGACCAAGTATTCGCCTGTAGGATCGGTTTACGCGACGGGGCGGATGTTCTCAAAGCCGGCATGGCGGCATTTATTCGTGTGCCCAAGTGAAAGCAGGTGAACGCTCAACCCGCGCGGTTCTCGCGCGGCGGGGAGGAGGCTCACGCGGCTGTGCCGCGGGAGGGGGGACGGGAACGTCCCCCGACAATGACGGGGCGGATGTTCTCAAAGCCGGCATGGCGGCATTTATTCGCGTCCCCAAATGACCGACGAGACGGCGATCGCGGTCGAGGGCGTGTCGCGCAAGTTCGGTACCTTCGTGGCACTCGACGACGTCAGCTTGAAAGTGCGGCGCGGCATGGTGTACGGGCTGCTCGGGCCAAACGGATCGGGCAAGTCGACGCTGATTCGCATTTTGTGCGGGCTGCTGGCGCCGTCGACCGGACGCGCCCAGGTACTCGGGCTCGATGTCGCCACCCAAGGCGAACAGATTCGCCGCCAGATTGGCTACATGAGTCAAAAATTTGCGCTCTACGAAGACTTGACGGTCTCGGAGAATCTCGATTTTTTCGCTCGCGTTTACGGTCTGTCGGGAGCGCGCGCCAAAGCGCGCAAACAGGCGGCGATTGATCTCACCCACCTTGCGCCCTACATCGATCGTCGTGCCGGTCAACTCTCCGGCGGCTGGAAGCAGCGGCTGGCGCTGTCGGCGGCGCTGATGCACCAGCCTCAAGTGATTTTTCTCGACGAGCCCACCGCCGGTATTGATCCAGTGGCGCGACGAGAATTGTGGGATTTGCTGTTTAAACTTGCCGCCGAAAACATCACGCTGCTGGTCACCACGCACTACATGGACGAGGCCGAGCGCTGCGCCGAGGTCGGCTATTTGTATCTTTCGAAGCTCCTGGTTTCGGGCACTCCGGTCGAGCTCAAAGCGCGCGAAGCCGAAAATCAGCCCGACGCGCATCGCTTCGAAATCGAAGCTGCCGACGCTGCTCGCGCCTTGGCCTGGCTGCGCGGCGAGGCTTTCTGTCGCGGCGCCACGATTTTTGGTCAAGCGGTACACGCCCTCGTCGACAAGACCGTTCAGCAAAAAGACCTGGTCGCTCGACTGAAAAAGGGCGGCTTTGGCGACGCCAAGGCGCGCCCGATGACCGCTTCGCTCGAAGATGTTTTCGTCACCCTGACCGAGCGCGCCGCCGAAGATCGCGCCCAAAAAGGGGCCGCGTAAATGTGGCCGTCCTTCTTGGCGGTGGTGCAAAAAGAGTTTTTGCACATTCAGCGCGATCGCCCAACCCTGGTACTGGCGCTGTCACTTCCGATCATGCAGCTGGTGTTGTTCGGTTTTCTCGATCAGACGGTGCGCGATTTGCCGACGGTGGTGGTCGATCAAGACCGCTCGACCGAAAGCCGGCAGCTGATGAGTCAGCTTGAAGCGTCGCGCACTTTCAAGATCGCGCGCATCACTGAAAATCCGCACTCTGCGCGCGAAGAGATTACTTCGGGTCGCTGTCGCGCCGGCGTGGTGATTCCGCCCGACTATCACGACAAACGCACCCGCGGCCAGGGCGCCAAGATATTGGTACTCATCGACGGCTCCGACTCGACGGTGAGTTCGCAGGCGCTGGCGGCGGTCAACGGCTTGGTGGCGCAGATCAATGTCGACGAGCTGAAAAAGCGCGCTGGTGTCGATCCCGGCCTGTCGGCGCAGCCGATCATCCTGTTCAATCCCGACGGGCGTACCGCCAACTACATCATCCCTGGCCTCATCGCGATTTTATTGCAAATCGTCGCGCTGGTGTTGGCCTCGGTGTCGATTGTGCGCGAGCGCGAGCGCGGCACACTCGAGCAGTTGATGGTGACGCCGATCCATCCGCTCGGCCTGATGCTGGGCAAACTCGGCCCCTATTTGGTGATCGGCATTGTGCAGATGGCGCTGATTTTGTGCGTGATGCGTTTTCTCTTTGCGGTGCCGATCCGCGGCGACCTGATTTTTCTGTTTTTGATGGCGGTGATCTACCTGTTTGCGCTGCTCTCGATTGGCCTTTTCATTTCGACCGTGGCCCAGACCCAGCTCGATGCCCAACAGCGCGCGCA
>JAHFDU010000169.1 GCA_023248835.1 Myxococcales bacterium
TCGGATCGTTTGTTCTGCAGCCACTCGAAGTAGGAGACCATGACGCCGCCCGAGTTGACCAAAATATCGGGCAGGACGTCGATGCCGCGATCGATGAGGATCTGTTCGGCGTCGGGAAAAGTCGGACCGTTGGCACCCTCAGCCACCACTTTGCATTTGAGTGCTTTGGCCTCTTTTTCGCTGATCTCAAGCTCAAGTGCCGCAGGGATAAATAGGTCGCATTCGATTGCAAAAAACTCGTCGCGCGAAATTGGGTGCGAATGTTTGTAGCCCTCGACGCTGCCGGTGGCGCTGACATGCTCGGAAAGTTTGTGCGCGTTGAGCCCTTCGGCGTTGGCGATGTAGCCCTTGTAATCACCGACGGCGACCAGACTGGCGCCAAATTTCGACAGGATTTTTGCTGCGTGCGATCCGACGTTGCCGAAGCCTTGCACGGTGAAACTCGAGCCGTTAAGTTCGAATTTGCGATCGCGCGCCCACTCAGTCAGGCAGTGCACCACCCCCTGGCCGGTTGCAGTCTCGCGTCCGTAGCTGCCGCCAGCCGCAATCGTCTTGCCGGTGACGACGCGACGCTGGGCGTTTTTCTCGAGCGCGCCGACCACGTTCATGTAGGTGTCCATCACCCACACCATGGTCTGTCCGTTGGTGCCGACGTCGGGCGCCGGGATGTCGAATTCGGGTCCGATGTTGGATCCGAGTGAGTGTGTGTAGCGACGGGTGATGCGCTCAAGTTCGCTGCGCGAATGCAAGCGCGGATTGAACTTGATGCCACCCTTGCCGCCGCCGAATGGAATGTCGTGTAGCGCCGACTTCCAGGTCATCGCTGCGGCCAAGCCCTTGAGCTCGTCGAGCGAAACGTCTTCGTGGTAGCGAATGCCGCCTTTGTAGGGACCGAGAATGTTGTTGTGCTGGACGCGGTATCCTTTGAACAGTCGGTATTCGCCGGCGTCCATGCGCACCGGAAAGTTGATGATGATTTCGTTTTTCGGCTGCGACAGGATCAGCGCGACCTCACGCGACAGATTGACCACTCGCCCGGCTTTTTCGAGCTGACCCTGGACGATGACGTTGAGGTTTCCCTTCGGTTTGGTAGTCGCTGTCGGTGTCGCAGCAGTGCTCGGCGTGTCCTTGGCCATGTTGTCCTCGACGGGCGTAGTTGGTTTGCGTTGTACGGCCTGATATTTTACTGCCAGGATGCAGAAAATCGCAAATAGGCGCCGCACCGCGAAGCAGAACCTGCTAGGTTTCTCTCCGTGAGCTGCACCGACTGCAATCGAAAAAATGGCTGCGAGGAGCACAAGGAGCCGGAGCGGGTACTGCTCGCCGCGACCATCTCCTCCGTATATCCAAGCCGCACCTGGGGTGAGCCGGACGACCAAGCCCGCTTTGGTGCCGGACTGCGTCGCAGCGAAATTCGCCGCCTCGGCCATGCGCTCGCGGTGGCGGCGCGCGCGCCCACCCATTTTCGCGAAGGTGGCCCCAATGATCTTTGCGATTTCATCTACGTCCAGTGCGTCGGCCGGGCGCCGGCGTTGATCGACATTCGCGATGGATTGGCGGCGGCCGAGTCGACATCGATGCAAGAGCAGTATTTGCGTGTGGCGTTCTCGACGGTGGCGCGGATGGCGACGGTGCAAGAAGTTGCGCTCGAGCTCGAAAGCGAAGCGGGCGATGCCTGGGTGCGCGAGATTCCGCAGCCCGGTGTGTACGATGGAAAATTGCTCAAGCGAATGCGCTCGGTAGTAGATCTATTGCGGGCGAGCGACATTGAACACATCGATTTCGGGCTGCTCGACGTGCCGCTTCAGGATTCTCATCCCGGCAATTATCAGCATGAATATGGTGTGTCGCCGACTTTGCTGAACTTTCTTTTTTATGCTGAGCCGGCGCGTACTGCGTTAGTCCAAATGGTGTCGGTGACAGGCGCTCTTGACGTGCAGGCTCCAGTCGGTGAACGCCTGGGTGATGTCGCGTAGCTCTTTTTGAAACTGCAAAAATTGCGCAGCACCGTTGGGTTTCGGATCATCAATAAAGCGAATGCAGCGGCGGCAGGTTTCGATCAATCGATCGATGATCGCGACGTATTCCTGTTTGAGCAGGCGCACCTCGTTGGTTTGCGCAAAAGCGACGTCGGCGGTCTTGCGCAAGAGAAGTAAGCGCGGCATCAGTTGGTCGACGAGAAGGCGGCGCGCATCGGCGATCGGTAGCCCGGGCGCGCGCAACAGCGCGGCAATACCCGATCGAATCGGCGCTTCAGTTTCGCTCAAGCGTGGCACATCAAATTCGATGTACTGCTGAAGCTCGATCTGTTCTGGGGTGCGGTGAAAACGTCGATAGCCGACCGCCACCGCGGCGAGGACCAAGAGCGCGGTGGTGAGGTGAAACAGCCGACGCATCCACATCGACTACATTCTCCGCAAAAAAGCGTGTACGCGCTCGGTGATCTCTTGCGGGCGCTCGAGAGGAGCGGTGTGAGAACCGCCGGCGACCACATGCAACTCGGCGCCCGGAATGAGGCGGTGCATCTCGTGCGAAAGTTCGGGCGGAGTAAAATTGTCCTGTTCGCCGGCGAGGATCAGCACCGGAACCTTGATGTCGTGCAGTAGGTCTTTAGCGCTGTGACGCCCCGCCTTCGCCAGCATGGCAAAGAATAGCTGCGGGTCGATCGTCGCAATGTCTTGCAGGTAGGGAAAAAAATCTTCGCGCGCGATCAGGTCGCGGTTCAGCTCAATTCGGGTGGCGATCTCGTAGCTGAGCCCGGTCGGAACGATCGTTCGCCACAAACGAGCGATCAACCCCGGCCAGAGGCCAACACCGACACGAAGCAGCGGCAGGATCTTTTCGAGGGTGTCGACACCGTGAAAGCTCGACAGCGGACGGCCGTAACTTCCGCACATCAGCGTCAAGCTGCGCACGCGCGCGCGATGCTGACGATAAGTTTCGAGACAGACTTGCACCCCCATCGAATGGCCGATGAGCGCCGCCGGTTGATCGGCGCCGACCGCGGCGTCGAGCACTGAAATCAGGTCGGAGCTTAGATCTTCAATCGAAACTTTGGTCGGATCCTTGGGCGCTGGCGTTCGCCCGTGGCCGCGGTAGTGAAAGTGGATGACACGTTGATCTTCGGCAAGCGCCGTGGCGAGATATTTCCAGACGTAGCCGCTACAGCCGATGCCGTCGCAAAGCACCACGGCGGGCGCACGTACAGGACCGAACATGCGATAATAAAGCAGCGTTCCGTCACCGGCGACGGCGAAGGCTTGCTGCGGAGATGACAGAGCTACTCCTTGGCTCCGCGTTCGTCGTCGGCACCCGGAAATTCATTGACCGACGGATATTTCATGATGTCTTTGCGGGCAAGTTTCCAGGCCTTTTGCACAATCCAAGACAGCGATCGATCTTGGCGCGCCGCTTCGTCCTGAATCTCCTTGAGCATCTCTTCGGGGAAGTAAAGACTTTGTTTGCGTTTGTCGGACCCTGCCATGACGCCTCCCAGTTAAATTAGAAAAAATGCTCGACGAGCGTAAGCCAGGTGGTCCGTGTCTGTCAATGACTAGACCGATTTTTTGGCGAGATACCAGTCGGTGACTTTGAGGGATTTGTCGTTGGCGCGTTCGGCGGCCGCTTTGGCGGTCATCGGCGCTGGCACGATGGCGTCGTCGCCCGGCTTCCAGTTGGCGGGGCAGGCGAGTCCGTTCTTGTCGGCGAACTGCAGTGCATCGACGACGCGCAAGAGCTCGTCAAAATTGCGTCCGACGTTGAGCGGATAGTAGATCATCGCGCGCACGACGCGCTTGGGATCAATAAAATAGACGCAGCGCACGGTGGCGGTGGTGGCCGCCGGCGTGTGCACCATGCCGTAGAGCTGCGCGACTTTTTGATCGAGGTCGGCGATCACCGGAAATTTGATGGTGACGCCGTGTTTTTCTTCGATGTTTCGCGTCCAGGCAATGTGGGCGTAGATGCTATCGATCGAGTTGCCGAGCAGCTCGACATTGCGCTTTTGAAAATCGTCGAAACGCTTAGCGAATTCAATAAATTCGGTGGTGCACACCGGCGTGAAATCGGCCGGATGCGAAAACAAGAGCACCCATTTGCCGGTGGCCCAAGTTGAAAGCTGGATTTCGCCAAACGTTGAGTTGGCTTTGAAATCGGGCGCTGGCCCGTTGAGTTGAACTGCAGGTGGTGCAGTCGGTGCTGCGGTCGCGGTTGTCGGGGAGGTGGTCTCGGCCATGGGTGTTCTCCTTTGTATGAGTAAGAAGTTGCAATCTACTGCAGAAAGTTGACCGTGTGCGCAACTTTCTGCAGTCGCTTGCCGATAAGGAGCCGTTGCTTTTGCTGACCGCATGACAGTTTCGTAGACGTGTGGCGTAGGCGTTGACCTTGACGTAGTCGGCGACGGCGACGGTACGGTACGTCAACGTCGACGTGGGGCAAACTGTCAGGCGGTAAGGGGGCTTTTGACGTTCACACCCGACTGGGAGGTTTGCTATGATCACACCTGTGAGTTCGCCCTTCGAAGTCGCTGAATTGACGATGGCAGCGCTGCTGGGTGAGGATGATGAGACAAACTTGCCGAGCGCGAAATAGCGCCATAGGCTTGGTAGATGGAAATGGACAGCGTCGCAGCGACAATAAACACAGGTGACCTCGCCCCGTGGGATGAAATCAAGGCGCAGTACCCGGAGGAATGGGTGGTACTGGTTGGGATTGATTGGTCAAACATGACCGTCGACGCTGGCGTAGTTTTTGCGCATTCGCCCGACAAGAAAACTGCCTATGCGCTGGCGAAAGGGCTCCGCAAGTGCGCCATCTTATGGACAGGCGAGATTCGCCCTCCGACGCCTTGGGTGCTTCAGAATGTGGCGCGATAAATTCGATCCGAAAAGTCGCCAAATCCGCGTCAGGGCTTTGTTGGTCGGACCGCACGGTAGCGTTTATGCAAACTGCCTTTTTGACACCGGCGCCCCGGTGACCATCCTCAGCCCGGCGATTGTCGATCAGATCGGTTACAGCCCACGAATGGGAAAGCACGCCACCCGGCTTGCCGCCATTGGTGTTCAGGAAGGGTACAACATCGACGTTGAACGTTTGGAGACGATGGGCTTTACCGTCGCTCCCTGCGAAGTTTGGTGTCACGATTTCGACGACGGAATCGGTATCGATGGCCTCATTGGCATGGACTTGATGGAAGGGCGCGTGGTCCACATCGACGGCGTTATCGGAGAGATCAGCGTTGGATCTTGACCGTGCTCGAAGCGGCGATCAACTGGTCGTACGCCTCAATGATTTTCGCAAAACGGCCAATCTGCTTGGCGGCGACAATCGGGGAGACTTCTCCTTTTCGCGATCGCACCAGAGCACATTTGGGCAGCTCATTCAGCGGCGGAGGTGTCATCGCAAGCGCTAATTTAGAGAGATCATGGCGTTCCGGATAGGCGCGCTGCAGTTGATTGGCGATGAACTGACGATTCATGACGAGTTCGCGATATTCTCGGACGAGGCCTAGCGGCGGACGGGCTTCTGCTGGTTCGCTGGGATCGCGTTTGGTAAAGACCGGTCCACCCAATAACATCTTGCGCGACAATGCGAGTAGCTCGTTTTGCGTTTGTTCCATGCAGGTTGTTTCCCGCGCCAACGCGAAGAACACTTCTTCCGCGCGCGGGCGATAACGCGACCATGCTTGACCAGGCTTCAGTCCGCGACCGCGCGCCCAGTCTACCGCCAGACTTGCGCTTTTGAATCCAAGCGCGACGTCAGGCAGCTCGCGAGACGCACGAAGTGTCTGTGCAAGGTGCAGCGCCGCGACCACTTGCTCCTGTTCGGGGTCGTCGGTGGCCGACAACAAAGCCAGCTCGAACAGCCGCAGCGCTATCAGGTGAAGCCGCGGCAGGCCGACTGAAAGCGAACAGTTCTGATTTCCAAGTCCGCCATTTCCCTTGTGCCAAGCGATAAGTTTTGCAAGCGCATCGACAGCGCTCTGCGGGAGATGGGCGGAGTCGATTCTCCAGCTCCCGTTTTCGCTGCTCTCCTTTATCGAAGCCTGCACATCCTTGTCGACTACCGCCGAGTTCAGTTCGCTGTCGTCGCCGATCGCAGCCGGCGCCGGCGCTCCCCATTTTTCCACCTCGGCCCAGCGCTTTTCGATAGAGGCAACCGCTTCATCGGGCATTTTGAGCCATGGCACTGCGCGCACAATTGTCACCACGACCGCGCCGATTGCCGGCAGTCCCAGTAGTAAAATAAGGAGATAAAGTTTTGACCTTGCGGTTCTCATTTAAATTCTCTACTAGCTTAGCACCATTACAAGCTCGGCCTGACTTCCCTGACACTTGAAACGCTTCTTCTCTCTCCGATCTCAGCGCAAGCAATCGGCGCTGACGGTCAGAGGCGACGGGGCGTTTTTGTGGGCAGGCCGTCATCGGGCTGTCCACAAAAAGAGGGCTGTGCCCGTCCCCGTCGCCGTTTGCAATACTGTCGTTCGCACCAAGATATGTCTCCGCGTTTCTTCCGTGGGTTTCCGCTTCATATGCAAACACAGACATCCCTGACACTTTAGTCTGTCAGGGATGTATCCGGTTCATACCACCAGGCCGGGAAATCGAAAAAGGCCGATTGACAATCGTGACAACTATGTTAGCCTATTCACGATGCAGGGACACAAGCGACAGCACTCTTTCAAATACAGGACCCGGGGCGGCAAGCGAAAAGGTTCGGGCCCCAAGCGACACACCGATGAGTTGGCGCATCGCCAGCGCCCGACGCTAAACTCCAAGCATCCGATCCATGTGACGATTCGTGTCAGACTGGGAACCGTAAGTCTCCGTCGTAGCCGCAGTTACAAGGTATTGCGCCAGGCGTTTCGGTCGGCGCGGCGGCGGCTCGGCATGCGGCTCTGCCACTTCGCCGTGCTTGGCAACCACGTTCATTTTATCGTCGAAGCGGAGGGTAAAATTTCGCTCCGAAAAGCGATGACGGGCATCAACGTGCGAATTGCGAGGTCGCTCAATCGCCTGATGAATCGGCGCGGCCGAGTGATCTCAGACCGCTATCACGCACATGCGTTGAAAACGCCGGCGGAAGTTCGCAACGCGCTGGGATATGTGATGAACAATGCTCGACACCACCGCTACACAGCGAGCGCACTGCCCGATGTCTACTCTTCGTGGGCCGATATGGACGCGGTGGTGCCGCCGAAAACCTGGCTCCTGCTCGAAGGCTGGGGACGTGCGGTGAGACGCGCGCTCCGACGTAACGAGTGAAGCGCTTCAGAGTGCGGCGCGATCGTCGGTATTTCAGGCGGGCTATCGCTAAAGTCGGTACCGGTCCCAACCGAAACTGCGCGTGTGAGGCTCGAAATATGGCGAGGCGAGGCGGACCCCATGGTGGCGCAGAGTTGAAATCAAGACATCATCACTGCACACGATGCGGTCTTTTTCGCTTACTCGAACGTCGACGCGTTCGTTTCTTTCACAACAGTAATGAAACGGTTTACCGTGTTCGAAAACCCAGGCCAACTCTATTTCGGGGGCTCCTCCAAACATGCAGCAGGTGTAATAGCTCACTGCCACGCCGGCAGTGTCACTCAGGTTTTTCAGAAAACCCAGAAACGCATTCGGCGGGCTGTACGGATCGTCCACAGACGGGGCGCTTGGCTTGTTACCTCCCAATTCGTCCCATGAGACGGCATCTTTACCGTGCCACTCAGCGGTGTCGTCATCAGGACACCCATCGCGAGGAGGACAAACCTCGCGCGCCACAAGCAACCCGGGGGCCGGCATAGCGACCACGCCGGTCGAAGGCTCCCACGAATCGGGAATCGATCCTGTTAGAACGAAAAGGTGCCCATCAAGCACAGGTTCGTGCTTGAGCAGGTCAAGCAGTCGAGGAGATGCCTCGGCGAAGATTTTGTTGGCGTACCAGGTCACGTCGCACCAATCAATTTGGAGAGGGCAATCTACATCTGTGCTCGCCCAACCGCAACCGTCACGCGTTCCTGACCGCCTGACAATTTCGTAGACGCGTGGCGTAGGCGTTGACCTTGACGTAGTCGGCGACGGCGACGAAAATGGTCTCATGGGGCGCAGCTTTTTGCTTCCGATTGCCGATGACGCAGCAGACCGAAAGGAGTTACAACGTCGGCATGCTGACTCGCATGTGTCAGTGACCCGACGAAGAACCGATCGTCGCCGTCGCCGTCGCCGACAAAGTTGACGACAACGTCAAGCGCTCACGTCAACGTCGACGTGGGGGCAAACTGTCAGGCGG
>JAHFDU010000170.1 GCA_023248835.1 Myxococcales bacterium
CTCTGAAATCAAAGGCAAAGACGCGATCATGGACTCCATCCGCGACTTTTTGGGGAGGGGAAAATGATCGGTGAAAGCCGACAGCCGACAGCCCACAGCCCACAGTTTCAGAGGCGGACGGGCGCCCGAGGATCGGTAAAGTTGCTGTTGATTCCGATTTTGATCGTGCCGATGCTGGCGTGGAAAGCTTACGAAAGACGCGAAGCCGATCATGCGGCGGTCACGCGTCGAGCGGCGGAAGAGATCGCCCGACGGCAGAGCATGCAGGACGAGAAGCGGTCGAGATGGCAAAGTCGCTGTATCGCTCGATTGCAAACGGCGCAGAGTCACGATTCCTTTCGGATGAAGTGGCCGATCAAAACCTCTACCGGCGGTGAATTCGCTTTTTCTACGAGCGAGAGAGGGTGCGGCGCTGCATCAGTTGTAGTCTGGATCTCATCGCGCAACCGATCGAAATTGTTCTCTCCTATCGGGAGCGAAATCACCAATTCCGATTGGCGCTGCCGATCGTACCCTTTTGATGGACTCTGCGGATCCGGTTTCGGAACCGACTGTCAGCGCCGTGAAGCAGAAGAGTCAGCCACTATTTCCATCCACCGCGGCCCGGGGACGCAAGAGGAACGTGATCTTGCGGCGGTTGGAAGGTGGCAACAGGCAGCGGACGACTGTTTGGAGATGGCCAAGTGATCAATCCCAACACTCGTCTACCCCCCTATCTCGCCGACATGCAGCGCGAGGTGGAGGGTTATGCGCGCGAGTATGGCTTGGATTTTTTCGACACCGTGTTCGAAATGCTCGACTACCAGCGCATGAACGAAGTCGCCAGCTACGGCGGTTTTCCGACGCGCTATCCGCACTGGCGCTTTGGCATGGAGTACGAGCAGCTGTCGAAATCGTACGAGTATGGCCTGTCGAAAATTTACGAAATGGTGATCAACAACAACCCCTGTTACGCCTATCTTCTCGAGGGCAATTCGTCGGTCGATCAAAAAATGGTGATGGCGCACGTCTACGGCCACTGCGATTTTTTTAAGAACAACTATTACTTTTCCAAAACCAACCGCCGCATGATCGACGGCATGGCCAACCACGCCATGCGGGTGCGTAAACACATCGAGCGCCACGGCATCGAGAAGATCGAAAGTTTCATCGACGTCTGCCTCGCCCTCGACAATCTCATCGACCCGATGTCGCCCTACATCGAGCGGCGCTCCAAACCGCGCAAAGAGGAAGAGTCGTCCGAGGCGACGCCAGAGGTGCCGCGGCTGCGCGCCAAAGCCTACATGGACAAGTTCATCAATCCGCCTGAATTTATGGAGGCGCAAAAAAAGCGACTCGACGACGAAAAGCAGCAGGAGAAAAACTTTCCCGAGCATCCCGAGCGCGACGTTTTGCATTTTCTGATTGAGCATGCGCCGCTTGAGCGCTGGGAGCGCGATGTGCTCGAAGTGGTGCGCAACGAGGCCTACTATTTTGCGCCCCAGGGCGCGACCAAGATCATGAACGAGGGTTGGGCCACCTACTGGCACTCCAAGATCATGACCCAGCGGGCGCTCACCGCTTCGGAAATCATCGACTATGCCGACCACGCTTCCGGTGTCACCGCCACCGCGCAGGGGCAGCTCAATCCTTACAAACTTGGGGTGGAGCTCTATCGCCACGTCGAGGAGCGCTGGGACAAAGGGCGCTTTGGCAAAGAGTGGGACGAGTGCCAAGACATGGCGGCGCGCAAAAGTTGGGATCGCCGGGTCGGACTTGGCCGCAAGAAGATCTTCGAAGTGCGCAAGCTTTACAGTGACGTCACTTTCATCGACGAATTTTTTACTGAGGAATTTTGTCGCGAACAAAAATTTTTCTCGTTTGGTTTTAATGAGCGCTCGGGCAACTGGGAGATCGAAAGCCGCGAATTCAAAAAAGTAAAAATGCGGCTGCTCAGTCAGCTCACCAATTTTGGTCAGCCGTTTATTTTGGTGGTCGACGGAAATTTTGAAAATCGCGGCGAACTTTTGCTCAAGCACAAACACGAATCGGTCGACCTGCGCATCGACTACGCCCGCGACACCCTCGAAAGCCTGTGCAAAGTCTGGAAACGCCCAGTCTGCATCCTCACCCGCGTCGACGGCAAAGGGAAAATCCTGCGCTATGACGGCCGCGATCACTCGGACAAAAATGCAGACTATGTCTAGGCAATGAAGCTCATTTCCTACGCGCTCACCGATGTCGGTCGTTTTCGCGACCACAACGAAGACAGTTTTTTGCAGCGCGACGACTTGGGACTCTACGGTGTCGCCGACGGCATGGGCGGCCACACGGCGGGCGAACAGGCAAGCCGACTGGCGGTGACCGCAGTGGAAGCTGCGCTCAGTGCCACGACTGCGAGCGAACGCCAGGCCCTCGTCGCTGCAGTCGGCCAGGCGACCAAGACCGCCAGCGCTGAGATCTTTTCTGCCGGCGAGCGCAACCCCGATCTCGAAGGCATGGGTACGACCTTAACCGTGCTGTGGTTTCGTGGCGGCCGCGTCTATCTGTCGCATGTCGGCGACTCGCGCGCCTACTTGTACCGCGACGGGGCAGTCAAGCAGCTCAGTCTTGATCACACCTGGGTGAACGAGCAGGTCCGCTCGGGACAAATGACCGAAGCCGAAGCCAAAGGATCACAGTATCGCCACGTCATCACCCGATCGGTCGGCTTTGAGCGCAACGTCGAAGTCGATACCTTGGCGCAAACTGTCGAGGCGGGTGACCTATATCTTCTGTGCAGCGACGGACTTTCGAACTATTTCTCCGAAGAAATTCTCGCCGACGTTTTTGCCCAAACTTTTTATCGCAATCTTCCCAGCCGCCTGGTCGATCTTGCCAATACGTGCGGCGGCGAAGACAACATCACCGCGCTGGTAGTGCAGGTCTGCAACGACACTGGATCGACATGATGCGCAAGCTTGCTCTCGGCCTCGGGCTGCTGTTGGCAATCGGGCTGTTTGGCGCCACCTACCATCGTCGCGATCATAAATCGATCGCTTTGGTCACGCTCCAGAGCGACAACTTTGCTCGTCTGCAAGAGGGATTTAACGCCGCGCACAAGCAGATGCGTTTTATCGTCATGCTGTCGCCGACTTGAACGGTGTGCGTGCGGGGGGCCTCCGCACTCGGACAGCTGCTCAAAAAAAAGCCGAACAAGGAGGCGATGCTGTTCGTGGTGTGGGAGCCGATCGTCGAGGCCGACGTCGGGCCACCGCCGGGCGACGTCTTGGCGCTGCTCGACGATCCGCGCACCATTCAGTTTTGGGACGCCAACCGTTTGTTGTCGGCGCAAATGGTGCACGACCTTCGCGCCCATCCCGACTGGCTTCGCCCGGGCGACCAAGTCATCGACGGCCACGTGGTGTGGGATTTTGTCGCGGTCTACGATCCAGGCGCCACTTGGCAGAGCGAAACTCCGCGGCCGATCTATTACAGCAACCCGCTGGTGGCCGGCATTGCAGAGTTACAGCGGCTGATTGGTGATTAGGGGTATTTTCGCGACACCGACGGCGACGTTTGTGTTACAGCTAAGCCTGGAAGGACACTTGCATGCGCTACTTGATTACCGGAGGAGCTGGATTTGTTGGATCGCATTTGGCCGAAGAGCTGCTCCGTCAGGGCGACAGCGTCTGCGTCGTCGATGATCTTTCTACCGGATCGATCCACAACATTGCCCACCTCAAAGGCAAACCAAACTTTCAGTACGTCATTGACAGCTGCGCCAACGTCCACTTGATGGCCGAATTGACCGACGGCTGTGACAAAATTTTTCATCTCGCTGCGGCGGTCGGAGTCAAGCTCATTGTCGAGTCGCCAGTACGAACCATCGAGACCAACATTCGGCTCACCGAAATTGTGCTCAACCTCGCCAACAAGAAAAAAAAACCAGTGTTTGTCGCCTCCACCAGCGAGGTCTATGGCAAGAGCACCGAGCTGCCGTTCTCCGAAGACGGCGATTTGGTGATGGGCGCCACCGTCAAGGGCCGTTGGTCGTACGCCTGCTCCAAAGCGATCGACGAATTTTTGGCGATCGCCTATTTCAAAGAAAAAAAGCTACCCACCGTGGTCGCCCGCCTGTTCAACACCGTCGGGCCGCGCCAAACCGGACAGTACGGCATGGTGGTGCCAAGTTTTGTTCGCCAAGCCCTCGCCGGCGCGCCCATCACTGTCTATGGCGACGGCAAACAGTCACGCTGCTTTACCCACGTCGCCGACGTGGTGCGTGCATTTGTCGGACTGATGTCGACCGAATCCACTTACGGCCACGTCTACAACATCGGCAACAACAGCGAGATCTCGATTCTCGACTTGGCCAAAAAAGTGCGCGAGCTCTGCAATTCGAAATCCGAGATCGTCTTTGTCCCCTATGAAAAGGCCTACGAAGAGGGCTTTGAAGACATGCCAAGACGGGTGCCCAATCTCGGCAAGATCGAACGCGCCATCGGTTGGCAGCCGTCGATTGCACTGCCAAAAATTTTGACCGACGTGATCGAATATTGCCGCAGAGACAACTAATCTTACATGAACGCGTATCTGGCTAACTTTTTTGTCGCATTTGCGACGTCCCTGCTGCTCACCCTGGCGGTGCGGGCGGTGGCGCGTCGACGTGGCTGGGTGGCCAAGCCGCGTACCGATCGCTGGCACAAACGACCCACTGCACTGTACGGCGGCGTCGCTATCTACGGCGCTTTCGCGCTCTCTTTCTTCGCTCTGCACCGCCAACATCTAAGTGGCCAGACGCTGCTCTTCGCTTGCAGTTCGGGGCTGTTTTTTCTCGGCCTGGTCGACGACATCGTCCAGCTCAAACCGTATGCCAAGTTGGTAGGCCAGATCATTTTTGCCACTGCGCTCACCATGTACAACCTGCGTCTGCATTGGCTACCGTCGACGGTGCTCGATCAGGCGCTGACCATTTTTTGGCTGGTCGGAATTACCAACGCGCTCAACCTGCTCGACAATCTCGACGGACTTTCTGGCGGCATCGCAGCCATTGCAGCCGTGTTCTTGGCCTACTTTTGCCAGGCGCTCGGCAATCCCACCCTCGGTGCGCTATCGCTGGCGTTTGCCGGGGCGGTGACCGGATTTTTGGTTTTTAATTTCAATCCGGCGTCGATTTTCATGGGCGACTGCGGCTCACTGTTCCTCGGGTTTTTCTTGGGCGGCGTCGCGCTCATCAACAACCAGACCGGACTGCGCGGCAATGTGCTCACGGTGCTGGCGATTCCGGTGCTGCTGCTGCTGATTCCGATCGTCGACACCACGCTGGTCACGGTTAATCGCAAGCTGCACGGTCGTAGCGTTTCCGACGGCGGCCGCGATCACACTTCTCACCGCTTGGTGGCGCTCGGCCTGTCCGAGCGCAAGGCCGCGCTGCTGCTATGGGCAGTGGCTGCGGTGTCAGGCGCAATGGCGGTGGCGGTGCACAGCCTCCCCGGTCGCGTCGGGGTTTTCATCGTGCCGCTGTTTGGCATGGCGGTGCTGTTTCTGCTGGTGTTCATCGGAAGGGTGCGTGTCTACGAGCCAGTGACGGCAAGTACTTCGCCAAGCCAAGCGCTGCTACCGACGCTGGCCGATTTTACTTACAAGCGGCGGGTCTTCGAAGTGCTCAACGACTTGGTGATCATCGTGCTCGCCTACTATGGCGCATTTCTTTTGCGCTTCGACGGGCGTTTGTTCTCTCCCTATTTCGAGCAGTTTGAAAGTTCGCTGCCGCTGGTGATTGTCACCGAGATGGCGGCGTTTTTGGCCTTCGGCCTGTACCGTGGCGTCTGGCGCTACACTTCGATGAGCGATCTGTCGACGCTCGCCAAAGCGGTCGGCGGCGGCTGGCTCGCGGTCGGAGCGATGATTACGCTGGTCTACCGCTGGGAAGGTTTTTCGCGCGGCGTGTTTGTCATGCACGGCGTACTGCTTTTCTGCGGCATCGCCGGCAGCCGTATCTCTTTTCGCCTGCTGCGCACACTTTTCGCCCGTTTTTCTGAGCCATCCACCGGCCGGCGCGTGCTCATCTACGGCGCTGGCGACGCCGGCGATCTGCTCTTGCGCGAGCTGCAGAACAATCACACCCTTGGTCTATTTCCGATCGGATTCGTCGACGACGATCCGAGCAAACAGGGGCGCGTCATCCACGGGGTGCGCGTGCTCGGATCGTTTGATCATCTCTCGGCGTTGGTGTCGAGCGAGCGGGTCGAGGAAGTGGTGATCTCTACCTCTGCGCTCGCCGAAGAGCGCAAACAACAGGTTACGTTGCTGTGCCAAACTGCAGGTCTGAGCTGTCGGCGCCTGCGGATCTCGCTCGAATAGACTAGCGAGAACGATCCGAGATGTTGTGCATGTCTTGTCTCAGCTCGCTTAGGTTTTCGCGTGCCTCGGCCGCGCCCAGCGGGTCGAGCAGCGCATCGGCCACCTGCGCTTTGATTTCCAGATATTCGCGCCGTTCGGCGAGTGAAAATTCGGGCGTGCGCGCTGACAAGAGCGCCAGTCGAGCCCCCGCTGCATCGCCCTGCCCGAGACGAAAGCGCGCGCCAGCAAACAAGAGCGGCGCATCGTTTTTGCGTGCGGCCAGGCCCCTCGCAAATAGATCGCCGGCGCCCCGGGTGTCGTTGGCGGATTCAAGTGCACGCGCCGCGATCAGAAAAGACTTGGCCTCTGGTTTCGGGTGTTCGGCCAGCAGTGCTTCCACTGCGCGCTCGACGTTTTTCCGATCTCCAAGCGTCAGCGCAACTCGAATTCGCTCACACGCAGTGGTTTCGGTCGGCGAAATCTCGACTGCGCGCTCTGCGGCAACCTCAGCCAATTGCGATTTTTGTTTTTGTGCGGCGTAGAGCGCAAATGAAATCAACGACGCCGGATTATCAGGCAACGCGGTCGCCGCGTGGTTTCCTAAAATCGATATCAGTTCATCGTAATCGGTTGGCATGCCGAGGCCGAACGCGGTGCGGTACTCAAGCGCTGCTTGCCCCGGGTGCGAAAACCGCGCCAGCGCACGGCCGGCGAGTCGATGCCCTTGCCAATTGGCGGGATGCAACCTGAGCGCACGGTTGAGGTGGCGCATTGCTGCACCGTCCCGATGCTCGAGCGCAACTTTGGCCGCGGTAAGTTCAAGGCCGTCCTCGGCGGGATGACGCGCGATCGCTCGCTCTAACTCCCCCGGCTGCAAGCGATGCTCCTTCCAGTCGCGAGCCATTTTGGCGCTGTCGACCTCGTCGGTGTGGCGCATCGCCCAGACGCCGAACCCAAGCGTCACCATCCACAACCCAAGCGCTGCCACTTGCACCGGAAAACCAATCTCCGCCGCCCGGCCACCGCGACGGCGCCACTCGGCAACCACAACACCCAGGGCGACGGCAGTCGGCGCTGCAACTCCCGGCAGCTCAAGTCCGAAATCGGCCAATTCGTGTAAAGCCACCGCCAGCACGCCGGTGGCGGCGCCGAGCACCCGCATATCGAATTTGGCAACCTGCGGCCACATTCGCGCCAGCGAAAACGCCAGCAGCACCCACAGCAGCGCGGTGAACACCACGCCCCATTCCGACATGGTCTGGATGAACACGTTTTCGGGATAGGGAAGCCGCACCCCCTGTTCATGTTCGCGATAGCCAGCAGCCGGAGCCGCAAACGCGCCGCGCCCAACCCCGGTAGCAAAATAGGCAGCGGAGAGACGCGCGCCGGCCTTCCAGCCGCTGACTTTTTGTGTCTGCCAAAAATCACCGCTCCAGACGCTGACGATGCGCTTGCGCAGTCCGTCGGCCCCAAACAGCACCGCCATCGAAACCACGAATGCGAGGCCGAGCGCCAACAGCGCGCCGCGTTTCGGCCCGAGGCGGCGAACACACAGCACTGTCATTAAGATGAGCGCGCCGGCCGCAAACCCCACCGCCCCCATACGCGAACCTGAGACCAACAACGCCGCCGCGCAGAGCCCGGCCAGCAGCAGCCACAACAGACGACGGGCGTCGACGGCAACAGCGCCGAGCGCGAGTGCGCACAAGCCGCTTAGTGCGAACAGCGAAGCGGCGTGGTTCCCGTTGACGAATGTGCCGTGCAGCCCGCTGCCCGGCATCGCGCGTGGAACATAAAAGCCGTAGATCGTCTGCAAAGAAAAGGCGTGCTGGCCAAGCGAATACACCGCTATCGTCGCTCCACAAAGCGCTAACAGCTGCAATATCAAGTTGCGACGCTGTGACGAGCGCGCGGCCTGCA
>JAHFDU010000171.1:0-2412 GCA_023248835.1 Myxococcales bacterium
CCCGCTCCTCTACAATCTGGCCGTCGCTCGACCGCACGCAAATTTGTGATTGCTGTCCACCCAGATCTATCGCTATATGTTCCATGGCTGGTCTCCCTCGCATGCGCCTTTGAGCGCGTTAACTTCTTGAGGGACGTTAACCCGTCACCTCGTTCGCGTTCGAGGCCAGCCACTTCATCCAATCTCCCACGCCCACGCCCACGAAAGTGACAGACCCTGGACCCTTAGCTTTGACTCGCATTGACCCCTGCCATCCTTCTTGTTACACGATCGCTAGCGTTTCATGGCCAATCTTAAACAGATGAAGGACCGGGGCTGCGACCCCAAGCAGCACATCTGGACGCGGCGCGATTTCTTCGGGCTTTCGGGCTGGGCGCTGGTGCTCGGTTCGCTTGCCGTCGGCATCGGCTCGCTGGTGCGCCTGCTTTTTCCCCGCGTGTTGTTCGAAACCGACTCGGTGGTCAAGCTCGGGCCGCCGGCGAGCTACGCCGTCAATCAAGTCTCGGAAAAATGGGTGCGCGACTATCGCATTTGGGTGGTGCGGCTGCAGGCGGGGCTGTTTGCTTTGTCGGCAAAATGTACCCACCTTGGCTGCACTCCGCGCTGGCTCGAGGCGGAGAATCGCTTCAAGTGCCCTTGTCACGGTTCGGGATTTCGCGGGCTCGATTTGCAAGCCGGTCGTCCCGACATCACCGGAGTCAATTTTGAAGGGCCAGCGCCGCGACCGCTCGAGCGCTGTCAGATTGCGCTCGGCGAGGACGGTCAGATAGTGGTCGACGTGCGGCGCATTTTTCGGCGCGAACTCGATGACCCAGCGCAAAACTGGGAAGCGCCCGGTGCTTTTTTGAAATTCGAAGGCTAACGTGAGCGAAGAAAAAAAATCTTGGTCAAGCCGCATCACCGAGTCGGCAACTTGGCGATCGATCTTTCGTCACAACTATTCGGACACACCGCGCAATCGATTCTTACAAATCTCGTCGAACGTTTTTTTGCACCTGCATCCGGCCGAGCTGCCGCGTCACGCCATTCGCATTCGCTTTACCTGGTGCGCCGGCGGCGTCACTTTTCTTTTTTATCTGATGCTGGTGGTGACCGGCGTGATCTTGATGTTCTACTATCGCCCCGACGCTGCGCACGCCTACACCGACATGAAGTATGCCCAGTTTGACATTCCGTTTGCGTGGCTGATGCGCAACATGCACCGCTACAGTGGCCACCTCATGGTCATCGCGATCTGGATCCACATGCTGCGCGTCTTCATGACCGGCTCTTACAAACCGCCGCGCGAATTCAACTGGGTGGTCGGCGTGATTTTGTTGGTGCTCACCATGCTGCTGTCGTTTACCGGCTATCTCTTGCCCTGGGATCAGCTGTCGGTGTGGGCGGTCACCGTCGGCACCAACATGGCGGGCGAAGTGCCACTGTTCGGGCGTCTCTTGCGCAAACTCTTTTTGGGCGGCCACCAAATCGGCGACGCCACGCTGTTACGTTTTTACATTTTGCACTGCATTTTCATTCCGGTGATCGCTTCGGTGTTCATGATCGTTCACTTTTGGCGCATTCGCAAAGATGGCGGCATCTCGGGGCCGCTTTGAAAACGGCGGAGGAAAATCAGAAACCTCCTCGTATGATCCCGACCTGGCCCTACTTGACCAGGCTCGAACTTCTGGTCGCACTCGGCGTACTCGTCGCAGTCACCGTCTGGTCGATCCTGATCGACGCGCCGCTTGAAGCCAAAGCCGATCTCAACTCGACGCCCAATCCCTCCAAAGCACCTTGGTACTTTCTCGGTCTGCAAGAGATGCTGAAATATTTCGATCCCTGGTTTGCCGGCATGCTGCTACCCGGCCTCATCATCGTCGGACTGACCCTGATTCCCTATCTCGACAAGAATCCCAAAGGCAACGGCTACTACACCCTCACCGAACGGAAATTTGCGATTTCGACGTTTCTCTTCGGCTTCGTCGGTCTCTGGATCATCCTCATCGTCATCGCCACTTTTTTCCGCGGCCCGGGCTGGAACTTCTTTTGGCCGGGTCAATATTGGGATCCGCACAAAACTGTGGCGCAGACCAACGTCGACCTGCCTTATCTGCTTGGCGCACACTCCGCTTGGGCACGCGCGTTCGTCGGCACAATTTTGGTCGCGGTGATTTTCGGCTGGCCGCTGCTGCTGTTGCCGATCGCGCGCACCCGAAAATGGTTTCAGAATCTCGGCACCGTGCGCTACCTCGTCACTGGCCTGTTATTCTCGACGATGATGTCGCTGCCGATCAAGATGATCCTCAACGCGCTTTTCAACGTGCGCTATTTTTTGCGCACCGAGTGGTTGAATATTTGATCGAAAGATGTGCGACGCATGCTCCCTCCAGGTTTTTTTTTCAAGCTGTAAAACGCCCACCACAAAGATAA
>JAHFDU010000171.1:2463-8175 GCA_023248835.1 Myxococcales bacterium
CCCGCCGCCCAGTGCCACCCCACAGCATAGAAGCCGAAGAATCGGTGATCGGCGGGGTTCTGGTGCACCCGCGCACGTTCAACCAGTGCGCCGAATTCTTGCTGCCCGACGACTTTTACCATCCAGCGCTGCGCTCGATCTACGAAAGCATGATCGAGCTCGACATGGCTTCCAAGCCGATCGATGCGCTCACCGTCGCCGAGCAGATGAAGTCGTCCGAAACCATCGAGCGATTGCGCGCGTTCGGCGGCGCCGACTACTTGACCGAGCTGATGGCCAAGGTGGTCACAGTCGAAAATATTGCTTTTCACGCTCGCATCGTGCGCGGCAAAGCGACGGCGCGCCGGCTGGTGGCGGCCTGCTCGGAGATCGCCGCCCGCGGCTATGGCGAATACGGCGACGTCGAAGAGTTCCTCGACGCGGCTGAGCACGAAATTTTCGAGATCGCGCAGCGTTCACAAAAAACCTCGTTCGAAGCGATCAAAGACATTCTGAAAACCACCATCCGCGCACTCGAGCGGCGCTACGATCGAAAGCAGGCGGTCACCGGCGTGCCCACCTGTTTTCACAAGTTCGACGCCATGACCGCGGGGCTGCAGCCCGGCGAACTGGTGATCATCGCCGCCCGCCCGTCGATGGGAAAAACCTCGTTCGTCATGAACGCGGTGCAAAACGCCGCGATCGTCCACAAAGTTCCGGCGCTGGTGTTTTCCATCGAAATGTCCAAAGAGGCACTCGGTGAGCGCATGCTGTGTTCGCAGGCGCGCGTCGATTCGACCAAACTGCGCGGCGGTTTTTTAGAGACTCGCGACTGGGTTCAGATCACCAAGGCAGCGTCGGAAATCGCCGAAGCGCCGATTTTTATCGACGATTCCGGCGCGCCCAGTTTGCTCGAGATTCGCGCCAAAGCCCGTCGCTGGCGATCGGATCAAAAACTTTTCAAGTCGCAAGATCAGCTCGGCGTTGTCGTCATCGACTACTTGCAACTGGTGCAGGGACGAATGTCGAAAGAGGACAATCGTCAGCGCGAAATCTCCGAAATCAGCCGCGGCCTCAAGGCGCTCGCCAAAGAGTTGCGGGTGCCGGTGGTGGCGCTGTCGCAGCTCAATCGCTCGCTGGAAACCCGCGCCGACAAGCGGCCAATGATGTCGGATTTGCGCGAATCGGGCGCCATCGAGCAGGACGCCGACGTCATCACTTTTATTTATCGTGACGAAGTCTATTCCAAAGATGAATGCAAAGAAGAGGACAAGGGCATCGCCGAGATCATCATCGGCAAGCAGCGCAATGGCCCGACCGGGGTGACACGCCTGGCGTTCCGCAACATGTACACCCGTTTTGAGAACTTGGCCGAAGAGCGAGGCTGAGGTAGATCCAATCACACAATCTCGAGACGGTACCGCGGTTGTCGCGACAGGTGCGCGTGCAGGCAAGTTATCCGCGTAGCTACGCGGTGTTGCGCCACGCCAAAACGTGCGGTGCGGTGGTCAAGACGGGACTCATGCTCGGACTTGGCGAAGAGCTCGATGAAGTGCGCACGGTCCTGCGCGAACTCAGTGAGCTTGGTTGTGACATCGTCACGCTTGGACAGTATTTGCAGCCGTCAAAAAAACATCTGCCGGTGGTGCGCTATCTTCACCCCGACGAATTTCCCAGTTGCGCGCAGAGGCGCTCTCGTTCGGCATCGGTTATGTCGAAGCCGGACCGCTGGTGCGCAGCTCCTATCACGCTGACAAACAGGCGGCTTTGTCGCGGTAACTTGCGCACAACATCACGGGCGGCAAAGATGGTGCTATGAACGACATGCCGACCCTCGGGCGACCGCCCAAGCGTGTGCTCCGTCGGTCGGTGATCTTGCTGCTCATGGTGGTTTGCGTCCTGCTTGCCGTCGTCGGCGCTAGGCGGCACCACGACGCGGCGGTTGTTCCAGTGCCGCCAGTGGTGGCCGATGCTTCGGTGCCGGAAGTCGCGGCGCGTCCGCCCAGTGATGAACTCGGCCGTGCAGGTTTGCGAAAAGTGAAGGTTGATCTCTCAGGGCCACTCGAGACTGCGCTGGTGCAAGGACTTGGCAGCGAGCTTGGTCAGCGGCTCACCCAGACGGTGGTTCGCCAGCTCGCCTGGTGGGTGCAGGTGCCGAAAGATCTGTTGCGCGGCGATCGCATCGAGCTGCTGTTCGAGGAGCGCGTAGGCCAAGAGCCGCTGGTGGTGGCGCTGCGCTTTCGCAGCCACAAGCTTGGGCGCGAGTTCAAGAGCTTTCGCTTCGTTGCGCCGGGCGCTCAATTTGGACACTACTATCAGCCAGGCGGCAGCGAACTCGAACTGCGCCTTATCGACTCGCCGCTCGACGACTACGATCAGGTCACCTCATTGCTCAAAGATGGACGCGACCACAAGGGCATCGACTTCAAGACTCCCGTGGGCACGCCGATCAGGGCCCCGTTTGAAGCAGTGGTGGTGCGCAAGACGTGGCTGTTTGCGCAAAACGGCAACTCGCTCGAGCTGCGCGACGTGGCGACCCATCGCGCCGCCATATTTCTTCATTTGTCGCCGTTGCCCGCGTCGCTTTTCGTCGGCGCGGCGATAAAGCGCGGCGATGTCGTGGCGCAAACTGGCAACAGCGGCCACTCCTTCGCGCCACACCTACACTATCAATTGGTGTCGCCCAAGGGTGAAGCGCTCGACCCGTTTGTCATTCACAAGACGATGCGTCGCAAACTATCTCCCACCGATCTCGCGCTTTTCAACGCCGAGATGCAGCGCCTCGAACACTTGTTTTGAGCTGTCAACTCTTCTCAGTACGACATATCCGTCGTGCCGGGCGGCGTAACCCAATAGCCGGTCATCATCATTGGCGGATGAATCGCGGTGACTGTGCAGCCGGTGGTGGTGCCGAGCATGTCGACTTGCGCTTGTACGTCGGCGACGCGCCAGAGCTGGCCGCGCGAATTGCCCTGACCGGTGTTAAAGCCTGACAGCTGGTTGGGCGCTTGACCGAACGTCGATTTGAGCACGCCGCCGCAGTAGATGTTCACAATCGGGTGCTCGTCGACGGTGCCGCCGTAGTAGTGCACCATGACGCGAAAGCCGTCGGTGTCGTTGGGGTTGTCGATGTTGATGTTTTCCGGCTTTGCGGTATCCGAAATGTTATCGATATCGAGGCGCGGATTGGCGCAGGTGCCCATCGCCGAGTTGCAAGCACCGGCGGGAGAGGCGGCGTAGCCCCAAGGCAGGCCCCCCCCCCATCCGTTTTTGCAATTGCTGTAGAAACAGTCGTCGGTCGAGTTGAACCAATCCGTCTTCGAAACCGCGCGGTGCGTGTGCAGATCGATGTCGGCGCCGGCGTTGCTGGTGCCGCCGGTGTGGTCCCAGCACAATTCGATGCGTACGCCGGGGCCGACGACGTGCTGCACCCACGTGCAAGTGTAGGTTTTACCGTCGAGGCCGACCACGGTGAGGGTGACGGTGTAGTCACCCGAAAGCGTGAAATGAATGGTCGCATCCTTCTGGTCAGCGTCGGTTAGGGTAAAGCTCTGCGGTGTCGGATCTCCCATCGTCGGCTGCGGCGTCGCGGCGGGGGACGCGAACAGGCGATCGCAGGGGCCGCCGGTGACCGTCCAGCTCCACGAATTGGATTTGCCTGGGTAAAAAAGTTCGCCAAGCAGCGGCACGTCGGTGTACGGCAGCACATCGATGATGCGCGGATCGCCCGGCGCTGGACACATGATCGAAGCGGCGCAGCACAGTCCGTCGTCGGGGCAGCCGTTGCAGTCGTTGTCGAGCTTGTCGCAGACTTCTGCGCCCGGACCAATCGATCCTTTGCAGTCGCCCCAGCGGGTAAATTCGCCGACCAGTTCACAGGTCTGGGTGCCGTCGGTGCAGGCGCCGATCCGATGCTTGCCGGGTGGGCCGACGAAACACGATTCGACGTCGCCCGGCGTGCAGGGACAGTCTTCGTCGACTTGGCCGTTGCAATTGTCGTCAAGTCCGTTGCCCGATCCATTCGGGCCGCAACCTTCACGATCAAGGCAGCCGGCGGTCGGCGAAATCGGATTGAGGCAGATCTCTGCCGTTTGCGGCGCCATGCAGGTGCCGCCATCGGGGTCGAGCCCTTGATAGAGCGACAGATCGCCATTGGCGGTCATGTCACGGGTTTCAGTGGGCGCAGCGTCGACGGTTCCCTGTTTGACACTGGCGTCGATCGGGTGTCCGCGTCGTTCCAGTGGACTGCAAGCCGTCAGAGAAAAAACCAAAAACAGGGTCGCGAAAAAAGAGAACCCCAAGTTAAGCTTCATGGCTAGGCACGCTATCAGAAAGCAGAAAAATCGCACCAAATTTAGTAGCTGATATCGAGGTTGCTGGGCGGCGTGACCCAGTACCTGGTCGGTGTTATCGGATCGTGCAGCGCGGTGACATGGCAGTCGGTGGTGTTGCCGGCGTTATCGACGACAGCAGCCACATCGGCCACTCGCCAGAATTGACCTTTGCCGAACTGCATCCCGGTGGTGAACCCGGAAACTTGATTGGGCGTCTGACCGAAGGTGGTTTTAAGCACGCCGGCGCAATAAATATTGACCAGTGGATGCTCGGTCACCCAGCCGCCGTAGTAGTGCACCATGACGCGGAAGGTTTCGCCGTTTTGGGGCTGATCGATGTTGGTATTTTCCGGTTTCGCGATTTCGAACACATTGTCGATGTCGAGCCGGGGATTGTAGCAAGCCGCGCTGGTACAGGCGCTGGCGGTTGACGGGCTGTACCACTGGATCACCGGCCACCACGGCATCAGCGCGTAGCGACAGTCGCCGTAGAAGCAGTCGTCTTGCTTGTCGAACCAAGGCGCGGTGCTGCCCGGTTTGTGCACGTGCAGATCGATGTCGGCGCCGCCGATGATGCCAGGGCCGGTGTGGTCCCAACAGAGCTCGATGCGCACGCCCGGCCCCTCGACATGCTGCACCCAAGTGCAGGTGAAGCGCTCGTCGTGGGCGCCGACCACCGTCAGCGTCACGGTGTAGTCGCCCGACAGTGTAAAATGCGCGGTCGCGTCCTCGGTGTCGGCGCGGCTGAGAGTGAAACTCTGAGGCGGCGGCGCGCCGGCGTCGGGCTGCGGCGTCGATTGCGGCGAGGCAAACAGGCGATCGCAAGGACCGCCGGTGATGGTCCAGGACCACGACTGCGCTGCACTTGGAAAGTAGTCGCCGCCGTGCAGTGCGACGTCGGTGTAGGGCTGGACCGCGACGATGCGCGGATCGCCGGGGGCGGGACAGGTGATCGGCGGGGTGCAGCACAGTCCGTCGTCGGGGCAGCCGTTGCAGTCGTTGTCGAGCTTGTCGCAGCTCTCGACACTCGGGCCGATCGAGCCGATGCACGCACCCCAGTGGGCAAATTCGCCGCTGAACTCGCAAGTCTGTTTTCCGTCCGAGCAAGCGCCGACTTTGTGTTTGCCGGGCAGTCCGACAAAGCAGGATTCGACGTCGCCCGGCGTGCAATTGCACAGTTCGTCGACGGTGCCATCGCAATTGTCGTCGAGGCCGTTGCCCGAACCCTGCTCTCCACACTCTTCATGGTCGAGGCAGTCGTCGCTCGATCCGATCGGGTTCAGGCACTCAGGCGGCGTCTGATCGGGCGGACACATGCTGCCGTCGGGGAGAAGCGTCGAAAAGGCGTCTCTGCTACTGCCAGCGTCGCCGATTTCGTCGAGGCGCGCGTCTTGCGGAG
>JAHFDU010000172.1 GCA_023248835.1 Myxococcales bacterium
TTTTGCGAAAGACCATCAAGCGGAGCAGTCGATCCGCAGTCTCGCCGATTGGCTGCTCGTCGTTTTCCCAGCGCGAGATGGTAGATTTGTCGACGCCGATGGTGCGCCCGAAATCCGTCGCCGAGTAGCCCAGGTATTTGCGCAGAAAGCGGACTTCTACGCCAATCAAGCGCGGCCGCTGCAAACAAACCGCCAACGCAATCATGAGATGCAGCTCTTCGACACGCGGAATGACCACCACTTCGTCAGCGCATTTTTCGCACCGCTGCATTTCTACGCCAATCAAGGTGACGTTCGGAATTCCGATGTCACCGTACTCGAAATCTTCGCGCGTGCTCACCATCTTGCCGCCGCACTCTGTGCATTTCATTTGGCGTTTCTCCATGCTGTGACCACCACGGCTACCGAGCTCGACTGGAAGGCGACCACGACGGTGACCTTCGTAGTGCGCACTCGGTACCGGTACGATCCGCTCTCATATTCGGCGGGTTCGACCACGCCGCCTTTGAGCACATTTGTGACATCCATTTTAGAAATCGGTCCCAATTTATCGGTCGCCATTTCGTCAAGCGCGTGCTTCCTGTAACCTACGCCGCCGCCTTCGAGAATGGTGCGAATCAACGCCTTCGCGGCTGCGGAACTCAGCGGCTCTTTCAGCTCAGGTTCCACTGATCTAGTCTACGCATTGTTGATATTTTATCAACTATTATTTGTCGAAATAGCCCTTGCCGCTATCAAGTCGCGTGAACTGGCTTGCAAGAGCGGCTGCGAGGCGAAGAGCGCCAGCTGGGTTTGGGTATTGTCGGTGGCGCTGTTGGTGTCGTTCGCGTGGAGCGCCCCAACGAGAACTATCTATTGCCGACGCGATCGAAAATTGACACCAACTCGATGTGCGAGGTGTGCGGCATCATCTCGACGGGCTGGGTCGACTCCAAGCGGTAGCCGACTTTGCAAAGGTCGAGCGCATCGCGTGCGAAAGTCATCGGATCGCAGGAGATGTAGACGATGCGACGAGGTGAAAGGCGCCCCAGATCGCTTATGACGTCGCCGGCTCCTTGTCGAGGCGGATCGAGCACCACCAAATCCACCTTGGCGCGGGCGCGTTTCAAACGACTGACCGCTGCTTCGGCAGAGGCGCGCTCGATCCGCCAGTCGGCGGCGGGCGCCCATGCGCGCAAGTTGCTGTTCAATCGGTCGATCGCTGCGCTGTCGCTCTCGATTGCGTGGCCGCGTCCGTGCATGCGAGCCAAGTCGCGACTGGAATTGCCGTCGCCGGCGTAGAGTTCCAAAACCGATTCGAACGGTTCGCTGGCGGCCGCACGCACCAGCTGCCTCAGCGTATTGTTTTGCAGGTGGTTGGCTTGGGCGAAGCCCGACGACGACGACAAAAACGGCGGCTCGCCGGGCTCGGCAACGTTCAGGTTTTCGCTGCCGAGGAATCTTTTTGCGCGGCTGCTGCGCGTATGAACTTCGATTCCCACTACCGGTAGTTTGAGCGAGGTTGCCAGTACCGCATCGAGGCTTGGGTGGTCGGTATCGAGAGAGACAGAGAGATGGATCTGCCCGCGCGGTGACACTTGAGCGGCGACCGAAGCTTCGTCTTCCAAGAGTCCGGCGAGAGCGCCGCGGACGCGGGCGAGTGTGTCGTCAAGCTGTGGATCGAGCACCGAACACGACGCTTCGACGATTTCGTGGGAATGGTGAGCGACAAATCCGAGCTTACCTAAACGATGCTGCAAGCGAGCGCGTGTGCGATAGCCAAACTGTGCTGGCGCGGTGACGATCGGTTTCACCTCGACCTCAAGTTTGCGCAAGGCATGAGCGACAATCGCCTGTTTGGCGGCAAGCTGCGCCTGGGTGCTCACCATTTGCCAGGGACAGCCACCGCAGCGATCGACAACCGTGCAGCGAGGTTCGACGCGATCGGCGGAGGGCTCTCGAACCAGTTGCAGCTTGCCGCGCGCGAATGTGGTTTTCTCCTCGGTGATTTCGACCTCGACCAGATCACCGGGGACGCCGCCACGCACGAAGACGACGCGGCCGCGATTGTCACGGCCGAGCGCTTCGCCGCCAAAGGCCAGGCGTTCGATGCGAAACCTCTCGGTAGCAGCGGTCACGGATATTTCTGCGCGCTCTTGCCTCGGCTGATCGAAAAGTCAAAATCGCCGGCAAGATGGCCGGCAGTTTGTGGGGTGGTGGCGACCGATCCGTTGCCTCCGAGCAGCACCGCGCGGCGATCAATGACGTCGAGCGAAAACGTTGCTGTCAATCGATCACCATAGGAGATGCGAAAATCGTCGGCAGGCGGCGAATTGTTGGCGCTTCCGAACGCCGAAAAGGTAAGAGTGCCGTCGAGCTCGAGCTCACTGATCGCATTGGGACACAATTGATGTAAGAGCAGCGCCGCGCGGGTATTGCTACTCGGCCCGATGGTCATTGCCTGGCCGAGGGAAGCTGCGACTTCGCGATCGGAGGCGATGTTGATGTACAGCGCATCCGCTTCGTCGAGACGATTGCCCGATGGCTGCACCCGAATGGCAAGCCGATTGTTCGGATGGATGCGAAACAAATCGTCGACCGGATCGGCGACGAAGTAGCTGGGATGCATGTCGTATTGCACCGGCGCGGTCAGCGATCCGAGATCTTTGTCGGGCGTGCAGCGCGCGACATAGAGCGTCCCGCTGAGCGATCCGGTACCGCTACCGGCACACCCGACCCATCCGAGCAATCCGACCAATAAACATGTTGGCAGTCTTCGCACTGCAACTACTGTAGATCCGCGCGCCGACGGAGTCGAGAAGTGATAACGTATGGGCAATGGACAAGACCATCGCCGACGCGGCCGCGGCGCTGCACGATCTTCGAGACGGAATGACCGTGCTTTCGGGCGGCTTCGGTTTGTGCGGCAATCCGGAAAATTCGATTCACGCGATTTTGACTCTCGGGGTGAAGAACCTCACCATTGTGTCCAACAACTGTGGCATCGACGACAAAGGGCTCGGCGTCTTGCTCAAGAACGGACAGGTGCGCAAGATGATTTCCTCCTACGTCGGCGAGAACAAGACCTTCGAACGGCTGTTTCTCGACGGCAAACTTGAAGTCGAGCTGTGCCCGCAGGGAACGCTGGCGGAGCGGCTGCGCGCCGGCGGGGCTGGGATCCCGGCGTTTTACACCCCGACAGGCTATGGTACTGCGCGCGCCGAGGGTCGCGAAACCCGCGTCTTCGACGGGCGCCCATGCGTGATGGAGACCGCGCTGCGGGGCGATTTTTCCATCGTTAAGGCCTGGAAAGGCGATCGCTGGGGCAATCTGGTGTATCGGAAAACCGCGCGCAATTTTAATCCGATGATTGCGCAGGCCGGTGATGTCACCGTCGCTGAAGTTGAAGAGCTGGTCGAAGTGGGCGAGCTTGATCCCGACCAAATACATACCCCTGGCGTCTATGTGCAGCGGATTTTCCAGGGCAAAAATTACGAAAAGCCAATTGAGCAGCGAACGGTACGCAAACGGAGCGTCGCATGAGTTTTGTTTTTTTGAGTGCAGTGCCCGACGAATCTGCCGCTGATGAGGCCAAGAAGACGCTGGAGTCAAGCGGCATCGATGTCGAGTTGCGGCCGCGCATCAGCGACGGCGAGGAAGCGGCAGGGTTTGAAATATTGGTGCCGCAATATCAGTTGCGCACGGCGAAGGAAAAGCTATCGGTACTGACCGGTGTGCCTATTGACCTGGCGCCTTCGCGTCGTCCGATCTCGCAGGAAGTCGCCATCAATGCGTCGATGGTGCTGCAGGTTGCTAGTTTGGTGGTTGCGATCATTGCCATTGTCGTCTGCGTCATCTATCTACGCGGCGAGTGATCCGGACTACTTCGAAAATTCGATGATCAAAAGCTGAAAGCCGCCGGCGGCTTTCTCGACATGCTCGCTGTGGGTTGGTTTGCCTTTGACCTGCACGGTCACTTCGACGTCGTGGCCACGCTCACGTGCGGTGATGGTCTCGACCGGGGTTTCGAAGAGGGCGACTTTGAGTGGGCGACGGTTGTTGCGAATCGGTACTTTGGTGTTTTTTAAGGTCACCGTCACGTGGCCGCGAGCGTCGGCTACTTGGTATTGCGGCACGTTGGTGAGTTCAAGAAAGACGAGGGCCTTGCCGTCTTTGGTTTGAAAGCCGGTCCAAGTGAGGCGCTGTGGTCCGTTGGTGATGGGAAGTTTCGGCGGGAGCGGCGGCAAATTGGGCGCGCCCGGCGCGACGCCATGATAGTCGCTTTCTGCCATGGTGCCGCCATCGCTGTCCTCGTCGGCTCGGGCAGAACTGGTCCACAGCAAAATTGTCAGCAGCGGAAAAAAGCGCACCTAGATAGGGTAGGCCGAAGCCGCGTCCATCACAACTTTTGCGTCTGCAACGGCTGTGCTCGGCCACTCGCCGTCCACTCAAAGGTGCGAGCCAAACCCTCGGCCAGCGAAGTGGCCGCGCTCCATCCGAGGAGACGGCGCGCCTTGTCGACGTTGCCGACGCGAAAACTGCCGGCGGTCCAATCGGGCGGTTCATGCACTGCCGTTGCGGATCGTTTCGAGACCGCGATCAGGGTGGAGATCAGCTGTTCGATCGATGTTGGCTGGCCTGACCCAATGTTGAAAGTTTCATTGCTGATGTCGGATTCGAGCGCGCGTATCGTGGCATCGACGACATCATCGACGTAGACGTAGTCGAGCGTCTGCTTGCCATCGCCGAAAATCACCGGCGGATCACCGGCCAACAGGCGCTCACCGTTTTTCACAATCACCGATTTGTAGCCCATGCCGGCAAATTGCCGCGGGCCGTACACAAACAGATAGCGAAGCACGTTGTAGGGGAGGCCGCGTGTTTTGGCGAAGTGGCCGAGCAGATGCTCGCCGCACAACTTGGAAATTCCATACACCGTTGTCGGGCGCGGCACTTCGTCTTCAGAAAACGGGCTTCCCAGGAGGCGCCCATAGGCGTAGAGCGAAGAGGAAAAAACCACCTTCTTGACTCCGGCCGCGGCTGCGAGATCGAACAGCGTGTGGGTGCCCTCGACGTTGCTGCGCAGAACTTCGATCGGGCTGTCGACCGACTGATTATGCTTTTCGGCGGCCAAATGGAACAGACCTTCGACCCCCGCAAGCGCGCGCGCCAAGTCAGCGGGCGGGTCCTTTCCCAGTTGATGGCGAATCACTTCGACGGAGGCGGAGGTCTGGCCGAGATTCGCAGGATTTCCGTAACGCAAGCTGTCGAGGACGACGATGCGGCGGGCGCCACGAGCGACCAACGCGCGCACCAGATGGGATCCGATGAATCCGCAACCTCCGGTGACCATCAACGTACGGTGACGAACGGAACCGAACATCTTCGTCGCTGCGGTCAAGTAATCTCCTACGCTTGTGGAGCTGAACGGGATCGAACCGTCGGCCTCCTGAATGCCATTCAGGCGCTCTCCCAGCTGAGCTACAGCCCCAACGAAGTGAAGTGTGTAGCAATCCCGTGGTTCGCCGTCAATCAGTAAGTGATCAGAAAATCATCGAGCAGGTTCCAGCACTGTTCAGTTTGCTCGCGCATCACCTGATGGCCGGCGCGCTCGAGGATGTGCAGTTCGGCGCCGGAAATCAGCCCGGCAGTTTTGCGCAAACGATTTTGCGAAACCATGAGATCGTCGGCGCCGCCTAAGATCATGGTGCGGGTGCGAACTTTGGTTGCGAGGGATTCGCCATCAAATGCGCCAACCGCGCGCAAGTCGGCGAGACCGATCTCTTTCGCTGCGGTCCAAAGCAGCGTCGACCAGCGCGAAATCAACTCTTTCTCCGTCCCTGGCGACCACATCAGGGGCGCCAACCATTGCCCGGAAACGTCGGTGGTCTTCTCGAGCGTCTCGAGGATCGGCGGCGCGACTGGCATCTTCGCAGCCGAGGCGACCATCACTACACCGGCAACACGCTCTGGCCAAGCTGCAGCGCAAGCAAGCGCGATCTGCCCGCCCATCGAGTGGCCGACCAGTACCACGCGCTCGATTTTCAAATTCGCGCACAGGGTTCCGACCGCGTCGCGATACATCGCAATGGTGACTTCGGCGGGCGGATGCCACACGTCGCTCTGGCCGTGCCCGGGCAGATCTGGCGCCAGTACCCTTTGCGCCGTGGAAAAGCGGCGTACCTCTTCGATCCATACCGCAGAGGAGGCGCCCGCGCCGTGGACAAACACGAGGGGAGGGCGCTTGTTGCTCACGCCCTCATCGCGCACGCGCAGCGAACGATCGCCGATTCGCAGGCGAATCACTCTCCGCTCCCAGTTTCAATCATCGACATTTGCGCGCCCAGAGCAGACGGCTGGTAGCTACTTTCCCTTGAGTTTTTGCACTTCAGCGGTGAGTTCTGGAATCGCTTTTTCCCACGTGGTGACCAGGCCATAGTCGGCGACTTGAAAAATCGGCGCTTCGGCATCTTTGTTGATCGCGACAATGACCTTCGAGCTCTTCATGCCGGCGAGATGCTGAATCGCACCCGAAATCGCCACTGCGAAGTAAAGGTCTGGTGCCACCACTTTTCCGGTTTGACCGACTTGCAGATCGTTTGGCACCATGCCGGCGTCGCAGGCGGCGCGACTGGCGCCCATTGCGCCACCCATCAGATCGGCGAGTGCAGCCAGCGGTTCGAAATTCTTGCCTTCACGCATGCCGCGGCCGCCGGACACAATCACCTTGGCTTCGGTGAGGTCGGGGCGCTCGCTCTTTTGCGAAGCCACTGAGACAAATTCGGCGCGGCAGTTGTCGACGTTGCCAGCGTCGACTTTCTTCACCGTCGAAGCGGCGCCACCGGCCGCGGCGGGCGGAAACTCGGTCTGCCGCACCGTCACCACCACCGTCGGGGTAGAGGTCTCGATGTGGGTGATCACATTGCCGGCCATCATCGGACGGCGAAATTTGTTGGCGCCGTCGACACCGGTCACATCCGATACCATGGCGCAATCGAGCAGCGCAGCGACGCGCGGCAGCAGATCTTTGCCGACAGAGGTCGCGGTGGCACCGACGACGGTGGCCTGCGCCTCTTTGGTGAGATGAACGACGATCGGCGCATAACTTTCGGCCAAATAATTTTGCAATTTTGCGTCATCCACCACCAAGACTTCGGCGGCGCCAAACTTGGCTGCCTCTTCGGCTACTTTGGCGACACCGGATCCGATCACCGCGAGCATCAATTTTCCACCGGCGGCTTCGGCCATTTTTTTGCCAAACGAAATTGCCGGCAGACTGGCGGAACGAAGTTGACCCTGCGCCTGTTCGAGAACAACCAGCACGTTTCCCATTAGATCACCTTGGCTTCGTTGTGCAGTTTTTGAACCAGCTCTTCGACGGAGGCGACCTTGACGCCGGCCTTGCGCGCCGGCGGTGCATCGACCGAGGCCACCTTGGCGCGCACCGTGGCGGCGACTCCAAGCGCGGCCAAGCTTGAGTCGGCGATGGTTTTTTTCTTGGCCGCCATGATTCCTTTGAGCGAGGCGTAGCGCGGCCCATCGGCGTAGGCGTGGGTGGCGGCGGTGACGCCATTTTTCACCGCTTGCGGTGCGACGATGCGCAAATCGACGGTGACCACGGCCGGCAGCGTCACCTTCTTGGTCTCGACGCCGGCATCGACTTCGCGTCCGACCAGCAGCGCTTTGCCGCCGTCGGTCACTTCGATCGAGCAAGCAAAGGTGGCTTGCGGCCAGCCGAGATAGCCGGCAAGACGCTGTCCGACATCATTGGCTTCCGAGTCGGCCGCCAATTTCCCCAGCAGAACCAAATCGGGTCTTTCCTGCTCGACCAATTTCTGCACCGTGCGCGCAACGATTTCTGAATCGAGATTCTCGTCGCTGGCATCAACCAGAATTGCGCGGTCGGCGCCCATCGCCAAAGTCGACCGCAGCTGCTGCTGCACGTCTTTCGGCCCGAGCGAGACCACAATCACCTCGCCATTTCGCGCATTGCCCGACGAGGCATTTTCGGTCAGCCTCAACGCCGACTCGACCGCATATTCGTCGAACTGATTGAGCTGCCAATTGACGCCCGATTGATCGAGCGTATTGCCTTTGAATTTGACCTTCTGCTCCGGGTCGGGAACTCGTTTTGCGGTAACCAATATTTTCACGGGCGCTCCTTTCACTCTTGTAG
>JAHFDU010000173.1:0-2957 GCA_023248835.1 Myxococcales bacterium
AGATCGGTTTGCGAAGCCCCCACGCTCCGCTCGCCCTGAGCTTGTCGAAGGGCAGACTCGACTTGTTCTCGCCCTTCGACTTCGCTGCGCTCCGCTCAGGGTGCCCGGACAGGGGCCGTGAACGGCTGCGGTTTGCGAAGCCATTTTTTTAAGCGCCGACGCGCTTGCGCAGAAGAGAGTACACGTCCTTTTGTAAATGCGCGCTCGCCGCGAGCGATGCCTTCGAGAAGCTGCCGCTGCACCAACACCAAGTTCTGGTTGCTCGAGGTGTTTTTCATTCGGTGGGTCGTGATCGATCACGTTCTGCGATCGACAAGCGCGCCAGAAGCACACGCAGAAACAAGAGCGCGCCAAGCCCGATCGAAATCCACGCCGGCACCGGCAGTGCCCATTGCGGATGGCCGTAGAGAGAAAGAGCGCCGGTTACCAGCATCGCCAACGCACCCGAGAACGCCGGATAGACGGCGAGTTTTTGCCCCAAGAAAAGCGCGGCGCCGCCGACGAACAGCAGGCCCGCGACGACATAACTGAGCGCGGTGGGATGACGGCCGCCAAACCCGGCCAGACAAAAGGCGCCGACGCAAATCATCAACACCGCGGCTGAATGCCAAGAACGCACCCGGCGACGGTATTGGCTTTCGCGATTTTTGTCACCTGAATGACGGTGCTAGACCGAAATCACGTTGACGTGATCGATCCGCGTGGTCGTTGACCTTGACGGCGACGGCGACGGCGACGATCTGTTCCACGAGGTCGAGTATTGCTTACGCTGAACCGCCACCGATGGTGATGCCTGAGCTGAGATCGTTCACGTCGCCGTACGTCGCCGTCGCCGTCAACAACCACTACGACTACGACAACGAACTACCAGACGCAATCGCGTCAACTTGATATCGCTCTAGTGGCCGGAAAAATCGCAATCGGGCGCCCAGATGGGTGCAACAAGCTCCATGCAGATCCGTTTGCCCGCGGCGGCGAAATTCTCAAAGCTAGCGCGTGCGGCTTGCAGCTTGGTCTTGGCCTGCTGCAGCGCGGTGAGCGCGGCCTGGGCATTTTCGACGGTGTTGAGATCGGTTCCGTCGAGGCCCAAATCGGCGAGCGTGAGCGGAATCAAAGTGATGCTGCTCTCTTCAGTTCCGCCGTTTTCGAATTCGGGCGTTTCGTAGACAATCTTGATGTTGCTAGAAGAGGTCAAAAGCGGCTGCTCCAAGAACGAGCTATTGGTCACTTCTCTTTGGATCTCTGCGATGAGGCCTTCGTATTCGGCCTCGTTGTTTTCTCGGTCGGCGGCGGAAGACATTGGGTTTGTGGCGAATTGAGCGCAGCGAATGGCTTCGTCGAGGTCGGAGAGAGAGCTCGGAAAGTGGTTCGGAATCGCCACCAATACCTGATCAAGTGATTCTTCGGCGGCCAAGGCGATGTTATATTCCAGGTTTCCTGCGGCGCGCTCTCCCATCAAGGTTCCGATGCCGTAGCGATCAGGGCCCCAAAACACCGTCTCTTGCGGAGGCGTGGCTACCCCGGCGGTTCGCTTCACATCAATTTCGAAATGGTAGTAGGCCTGCTCCCACGACTCCGCGGTGGCGAACTCGGCACGAACGGCAGCGAGCGCTTTGGTAAAACCAAGTGTGCCGTCAAGTTGCACGATGTCCTCAAAATGGGGATCGGTTTCGAAAGTCTGCGCCTGTGGCAGATTGAGTAAAATTCGTTTGTTGCCATCCGCCGTCGGTAAATCGACCGCGATCGAAAGCGTGTCTGAAAACAGCGGAACGCCTTTGTACTTGGCGAGCAACGCTCCGGGATGGCCTGAATCGTGATCGACCAATGTGTCGCGCGCCTTTTGCTCGTCGAAAAACCGATGCGCCAAGACGGCCAAATCTCCCGAGGACAACGTTCCATTCGAGCCCTCGATCGCAACCTCCCAAGCGCGCTGCAGCGATTGAAACCAGTCTACCCATATCCACCACACGGCCTCGAACAGGCCCTGCAGTTCAGCCAGCGCATCCGGAGTGGAAAGCTGCTCGCTGCGCTCGACTCCGTTCTGGTTCGAATAGGTGATCGTAGCGAACGGTCCGCCACCGTCGCTGCTGGCGATGGTGGGTTGGCCATGCCCTGCGCACGAGCGAAATCTACCGCCGGGGCGAACAATCGCCGCGTCCAATCGATACCGCTTGTTCCCAATACCGCAGCCCGGTGCGCGCGCTCGAGCAAAAGATCCCATTCGTAGAGCGCCAACTTGCTCGCTTCGATCAGTCCCTCAAGCTCTGCGACTGCATCTTCGGTCGACAGCTGGACGGTGGTTTGAACACCGTACTTGTTCGAATAGGTGATCGAACTTTGGCGCGCCACTGCAGCGCCCGGGTGCGGCAGCGATCGGCCAAGAATGTGATTGGGATCGCACCCTAAGCCTGACGTCGACCGGAACATTGCTGTTGGTGGTTTGGCCATTACCGAGAGCGCCGTAACGGTTGTTGCCCCAGCACTTGACTGCATCGTTTTGCATTTTCACGCACGCATGATGGTTGCCGACGCTGAGAGCGGCCACACCAGAAGAGAGACCGACAACGCTGACCGGCACCGTGCTGCCACCGCTTTGTCCACTGCCAAGTTCGCCAAAACTATTCTCTCCCCAGCACTTGACCCCGCCGAGCTGAGTCAAAGCGCAGACGTGAGCATAGCCAGCGCTGATCGCGCCTACTCCAGAAGTGAGACCGGATACGTCGGCGGGAGCAAAACCGAGTTCCCAGCATTTGACGCCACCCAATTGGGTGAGCGCGCAGGCGATGCCAGAGCGACCGGCGGTGACTGCAGTGACGCCAGCGGGGAGGCCAAGCACGTCGACCGGGACAGAACTGTTGGTGGTGCTGCCGTTGCCAAGCCGCCCGTCCTGGTTCAGCCCCCAACACTTTACCTTGCCAGCTACAACCGCGCAGGCAAACCAGTCGCCGACGCTGATC
>JAHFDU010000173.1:3043-8155 GCA_023248835.1 Myxococcales bacterium
GGGAGCCATCATTTCGATCATTTCCGGCGCTGCATCGACGCTAGTGCGACCCATGTCTGCAGCCTCTTTAGGCAGCGCGTCGGCCGGTACCATGATCCGGCTATTTTTGGATCGCAGATCGCCGCACCCGAAGGCGAAAACGACCGCGAAAAAAACTCGCACATTGGATGGCATAGTCGGCCCCTCGACCTGTTGTCACCGTTAGTGACCGCCGCACCGCCAAACCTTACGGCGATTTTTCGGCGAACCGAGGTCGACAACTGAAGGTCCGCGCTCCGTCAGTTTCGTGGGCGTGGTCGTGGGCGTGAAACGAAAATCTGTGCTCTCTCCCGACGGTGAAGCAAGACCCATGTGACGACTCAAAACACGCGCCACATCGGCAAAACACCGGCGTGGCATCCACGGTGCATGGCCGCTTTCCGTCGCTGATTCGCCCACGCCTACGCCCACGCCCACGATAAAACTGACCGACCTTCAGGGTCGACAAGAATTGAATGCATTGGGAGTGGTGCCGAAATCTCAGGCAGCCGCGCGCTCCCATAGCCCGCGCAGCTCACGCAGGCGACGTCTCGGATCGGCCGCAAGCAGCGCCAAATTGCTTACCAGCTCGGGGCTTGGATCACGATCTCCTGTTCGCAACTTCGACAGGTAGCCATGCGATAGTCCAAGCAGCCGTTCTAGCTCCTTCAGGGTGGCGTGCTTTCATTTATTTTGTCACAACTGGGGGACCTTCCCATCCCCCCTCCGCAGGCAAAGCCCGCGGAGCCTTCCCCCTGCCGCGCGCCAACCGCGCGGGTGCAGATGTGGCCGCAGCACTTGGCAAATCATCTCGCCCTTTCTCGTCTGCTGTATTTTGGATCCCAAGCGACACCGGCCGCCAGCCAAAGTTCAAAGCGCGGTAAGGCGACAGAATTGGTGGCGGGGTCAAGCGCGCTGATTTTTTCGCCGCGCAGCCAGCCGTTGGCACAAAAACGCAGGAATGGTTTGAAGCCACGAAGCGTGCGGGAATCGATCGCCCCGCGCAGTCCGGCCGAAAGGCCGACGTCGACGTCGAAAGCGCGGTGACTGACATCAAAATCGCGCCCGCGAAAAAACAGAAAGCCGGTGAGCAGTCCACCTTCAAGATCCAGAGTAATGCGCCTCATGGCAAATCGATAATCGAGGCCGGTTTCGAGTGTGAAGCGAGTCCAGTCCGCAGTGCCGCTGCCGAGCGCGACCGCGTGTGCCGGATGGCCGACCGCGCCAAGGTTGATGCCGAGGCCCGGCCGCGGCTCGAGGCGCAGACTCAATTCGCCGCCGGGCGCGAACGATCCACCCGTCACCGAGCCGACAAATGCGGCGCCGAGCTCAACCTCGGTGGAATAGCGATTCGGCCAGGTCAGTCTCGGCAAGTCTGGCGCCGAAATCTCCCACGCCGCTACCACCGCCGCGGCGACTTGGGCGCGCGCTTCGCAGCTCGCCACTTTGGGCAGCACTCGTTTGAACTTTCGCTCTCCGCCGGCGGCGCTGACGGTGACGGTGATCTCGAAATGATCGTGGTCGAATTCACGCACGGTGAATTGACGCTGCTCACCTGATCGCGGCGCATCGAGGCGGCTTTCAATCGCCGAACGATCCGGACAAGCAGTCAGTAAGCCAAGGGTTAATGCCAGTAACACGCGGCGACGGTATTCATTTTCGCGATTTTTGTCAGTTGGAAAAATCGACGAAGTCGTTTACAAGCGAGGGCATGAAAAATATTCTAGTCGTCGGCTCGCTCTTTGTTGCCTCGCTCGCATCCGCCGCGCCCAAGCCAACCGCCGAGGAGGCCAAGGCGTTTGTCGCCCGCGTCAATGCCGATTTGAAAAAACTTTACGTCGCGCAGTCGACCGCGGAATGGATCAAGGCGACCTACATCACCGACGACACCGAGCGCGCGGCGGCGAGTGCCAATGAAGAGATGATGGCCTATGTGACGCCCGCGATTAAGCAGGCGATCCGTTTTGTCGGACTCAAACTCGACCCCGAAACCGAGCGCATGCTTTATCTGATTCGCATGGCGGCGGCTCCGCTGCCCGGACCGAGTGATGCCAAGAAGCGCGCCGAATTGGCGACGCTGGCCGACAAGCTCGAGGGCATTTACGGCAAAGGCAAATATTGCAAAAATGGCAAATGCCGCGACCTGCAAGAGCTCGAAAACGTTTTGCGCAAAAGTCGCAACTACGACGAGCTTTTGGATGCTTGGTCGGGCTGGCACTCGATCGCGCGACCGATGCGTCCGATGTACGAGCGTTTGGTAGAGCTTGGCAACCAGGGCGCACACGACGTCGGCTTTGCCAATCTCGGCGAATTGTGGCGCGCCGGCTATGACATGTCGCCGGCCGAATTTGAGGCCGACACCGATCGGCTGTGGCTCGAGGTCAAGCCGCTTTACGATGACCTGCACTGTTACGTACGCAAAAAGCTCGCCGAAAAATATGGCAAAGACAAAGTGCCCGAGCACGGCGCGATTCCGGCCCACCTGCTCGGCAACATGTGGGCGCAGGAGTGGGCCAACATCTATCCGCTGGTCGAGCCCTACCCCGGCGAATCGAGTCTCGACGTCGACGCTGGCTTGAAAAAGCAAAATTACGATCCGATCAAAATGGTCAAGACTGCCGAGGGATTTTTTACTTCACTCGGCCTCGATCCATTGCCGAAGACTTTTTGGGAACGATCGCAATTTACAAGACCACGCGATCGCGAAGTGGTCTGCCACGCCAGCGCTTGGGATGTGCAGTTTGACAACGATCTGCGCATCAAGATGTGCATCGAACTAAACGGCGAAGATCTGACCACGCTGCACCACGAGCTTGGCCACGACTACTATTTTCACGCCTACTACAAGTTGCCGGTGCTGTTTCAGCAGGGCGCCAACGACGGTTTTCACGAGGCGATCGGCGATGCGCTGACGCTTTCGATCACGCCGAATTACCTCAAGCAGCTCGGTCTCATCGACGCGATTCCGAAAAATGATCACGGTCTTATCAACGTGCAGATGAAGCGTGCACTCGAGGGCGTGGCGCTGCTGCCGTGGACCAAGCTGGTCGATCAATGGCGCTGGGATGTGTTCTCGGGCAAGACGCCGCCGGGCAAGTACAACGAAGCTTGGTGGGCGCTCAGAAAAAAATACCAGGGCGTTGCTCCTGCGACTGCGCGCGGCGAAGACAATTTCGATCCCGGCGCGAAATATCACATTCCGGCCAACGTTCCCTACACCCGCTACTTTCTCGCGCGCATCTTGCAGTATCAATTTCATCGCGCGCTATGCAAAGCCGCCGGTCAGAAAGAGCCTTTGCACGAGTGTTCGATCTACGGCAACAAGCAGGCCGGCGAAAAATTTCAGGCGATGCTCAAACTCGGCGCCAGTCGGCCGTGGCCCGAGGCGCTCTATGCACTCACCGGTCAGCGCACACTCGACGCCACTGCCATCGTCGACTACTACAAGCCGCTGGCGGCTTGGCTAAAGAAGCAAAACCAAGGCGCCCAGTGCGGTTGGTAACTAAATTAGCCCCACTGTCTCCAAACTGTCTGCCTCTTCATAACGGAATATTGCCGTGCTTCTTTGGCGGATTCGACTGCCGCTTGTTGCGCAGCATGCGCAATGCCGCAATGAGTTTCTGGCGAGTCTGGCGCGGCCGGATCACTTCGTCGACATAGCCAAGCGAAGCGGCGTGGTAGGGATTGGCGAATTTCTCGCGGTAGTCGGAAGCGTAGGCGGCGCGTGCCGCTTCAGCGTTTTCCGCCTTTTCCAGTTCATTGCGATAGACAATGTTCACCGCTCCGTCGGGCCCCATCACCGCGATTTCTGCCGTCGGATAGGCGTAATTAATATCGGCGCGCACATGCTTGGAAGCCATCACGTCGTAGGCACCGCCATAGGCTTTGCGGGTGATCACGGTCACCTTCGGCACCGTCGCTTCGACAAAGGCGTAGAGCAACTTGGCGCCGTGTTTGATGATGCCGCCATATTCCTGCGCGGTGCCAGGCAAGAATCCGGGCACGTCAACGAAGGTCACCAGCGGAATGTGAAAGCAGTCGCAAAAACGGACGAAGCGCGCCGCCTTGACCGACGCACCAATGTCGAGGCAGCCGGCCAAATGCGCCGGTTGGTTGGCGACGATGCCGACCGACTGGCCGCCCAAGCGAGCAAAGCCCACCACCATGTTCATCGCGTGCTCGGGCTGAATCTCAAAAAAATGGCTGTCGTCGACGACTCGGCGAATCACCTCTTTGATGTCGTAGGGCTTCGAAGTCTCGCTCGGAATCAAGCTGTCGAGGGCGGTGTCTTCACGCGACGCCGGATCGCTCGACGATCGAGCGGGCGGATTTTCGCTGTTGTTTTGCGGCACAAACGAGAGCAGCTCGCGGATGCCAGCCAGACAGGCGGCCTCGTCGACAAAAGTTAAGTGCGCGACGCCCGATCGAGTGGCGTGGCTGTGCGCCCCGCCGAGCTCCTCTTTGGTGACCTCTTCGTGGGTCACCGTTTTGATGACATCGGGGCCGGTGATAAACATGTAACTCGACGATTCAACCATGAAGATAAAATCGGTCATCGCCGGTGAATAGACGGCGCCACCGGCGCAGGGCCCCATGATCGCGGAAATCTGCGGCACCACGCCGGAGGAGAGTACGTTGCGAGTGAAAATGTCGGCGTAACCGGCGAGTGACTCGACTCCCTCTTGAATGCGGGCGCCGCCGGAGTCGTTGAGCCCCACTACTGGGGCGCCGACCTTCATCGCCAAATCCATCACTTTACAAATCTTGGTGGCGTAGGCGCCCGAGAGCGAGCCGCCGAAAACGGTAAAGTCCTGGGCAAAGACAAAAATTTGTCTACCCTCGACGGTGCCGTATCCTGAGACCACGCCGTCGCCCAAAATTTTCTGCTCTGCCATCCCGAAATCGGCGCAGCGATGGGTGACAAATTTGTCGAGCTCGACAAAGCTTCCGCGGTCGAGCAGCAGTTCGACGCGCTCGCGCGCGGTCAATTTTCCCTGTGCGTGCTGCTTGGCGATGCGCTCCTTGCCGCCAGCTTCGAGCGCCCGCGCTTCGAGCTCCTCTAATCGCATGATCGGGTTCATGTCAGGCCCAGTC
>JAHFDU010000174.1 GCA_023248835.1 Myxococcales bacterium
TGTCCGGCCAAAAAACTTTGCGGCGATTGGTAAATGAAACTTGCTTGGCCTCTGGCGCAGGCGGCGACTCGGCAACCTCGAGCTCCATCTCTTCTTCGGGAATCCGTTCACAGTCGGCCGCTGTCTTGTCCGGTCGCAGTCGTAAGAAAATCGGCTGACGCAGCTTCTCACCGCGCGTCCACTCTTTGAACTGCACCTCCATCAACACCAGCGGCTTTCACCTCTTATGTTTTTTTCCGTCGAGCGAGTCGGGCCCATCGCCAACAAACGGTGGCGCGCCGAGAAGATGCGGCGCGGCCAAGTTGACCACCTGTTTGAGCTGCGCGTCGGTAAAACCCGAGCCAACGCTGCCGACATAGTGAATTTCACTGCCGCGGCGCGCGCCGAGGTGAAACGAACGCACATGCGCCCGGGTGCGACTTGGCAGGGTGTAGCCGACGACGACAAAATCGCCCGAGCGCAACAGAGGAACTTTTTGCCAATCGCTCGATCGCTTGGATTGATAGCGGGAGTGGGCCCTTTTGCAGACCACACCCTCGAGCCCATGCGCTTTGACCGCTTGCAAGAAGTCGGCGCCGCGACCCTCGACGTGATCGCAATAGCCGAGCGGTCCGAGCGTCGGAATGAGTTTTCGCAAAATCTCTTTTCGCGCTAAAAGTGGCAGGTCGCGTAAGTCGAAGCCGTCGAGCGCCAATAGGTCAAAAATGACATAACGCACCGGCTCTGAGATCTCAGCGCGGGCAATGTCGGTGGCGCGAAAGATCTTGGCGCGCGCTGCCAGCCGCTCAAAATCGGGGCGCCCTTTTTCGTCTTGAACGATCACTTCACCGTCGACAATCGCCGATTGACAGGGTAGCAGTTTTAAAGCGCGAACAATTTCTGGAAACTGGGCGCTGACATCGTGGCCACGGCGCGACTGCAGTTTTACCTTGCCCTGCTTTTCCGCCAGCAGCCGGTAGCCGTCGTACTTGATTTCGTAAAGCCACTCTTTGCCTTCGGGCACTTGGTCGCGCGACTCGGCCAGCATCGGTGTCACCGCGGAAAATTTGACCGCTCCGGGTTTGGCGCCGAGCTCGCCAAGCGCGGTGCGAGTCATCTCGGCGCGGGCATGGCCATCGCGCACCTCTTCGACGGTTCGCCCCGACAGCACCGAGGTGTCGGGCAATTTCTCGACGGTGGCGAAGCGATCGCGGTGCTTGAGTAGCAGCCACTCTTTGCCGGTGTTCCCTTGGCCGCGCTTGCTCTTAAGCCGCACCAGCGCCCATTCACCGTGCAATTTGTAGCCGTAGAGTTCGAACACCAGCTTGCCCTTTTCCAGACCGAGCACTGGATCTTCGAGCGGACGCCAGCGTCCCAAATCCCACACGATCACCGGACCTGCGCCATAGTTTCCTTTGGGAATCAGCCCTTCAAAGTCGGCGTACTCGACCGGGTGATCTTCAACTTTGACTGCGAGTCGCTTGTCGGCCGGATTGGGCGACGGACCTTTGGGCACCGCCCAGGAGACCAAAACGCCGCCGAGTTCGAGACGAAAATCCCAGTGTTGGCGCGTCGCCAAGTGCTCCTGCACGCAAAACAGTTGTGGCCGGTTTTCCTGGCCGCCAAACGGCTCTGGCGTGCGCTCGGGCGATCGCTTTTGGCGATAGCGAACGAGCTTGTTTTCCTCTGCAAATTTGGATTTCGCCATAAAAGCGGCTTACAATAGATCGATGTCCTTACGCGCGATAGGCTCGAGCACCCTCTCCTTCGGCCTGGTGTCGATCCCGGTCAAACTCTACTCAGCGACTGAAAGTTCGACCCAGCTGTCGTTCAATCTTTTGCACAAAGAGTGCGGCTCGCGGCTCAAGCAGCAGTACACCTGCCCGAAAGACGGCAAGCTGGTGCCACGCGAGGAGATGGTCAAGGGCTACGAGTTTGCAAAAGATCAATACGTGACGTTTACCGCCGAGGAGCTCAAGGCGCTGGAAGAAACTTCGACGCAGACCATCGACATCGTCGAATTTGTGCCCGGCGACAAAATCGATTCGATCTATTTTGACAAGCCTTACTACCTCGGCGCCGACAAGGGCGGCGACAAGAGCTATCGGCTGCTGGTGCAGGCGATGGCCGAAAGCGGCCGGGTGGCGCTCGGTCGTTACGCCGCGCGCGGCAAACAATATTTGGTGATGCTGCGCCCGACCAGCGACGGTCGACTGGTGATGCAGCAGCTGCACTACGCCGACGAAGTGCGCGCCTCCAAAGAGGTGCCGATCGCCGACGGCGAAGTGCGTGCCGACGAGTTGAAGCTGGCGCTGCAGCTGATTGACCAAATCGCGCACGAGACTTTTTCGCCGAGCGTCTACGAAGACGACGTCAAAAAGCGCACGCTCGAACAGATCGAACGCAAAATACAAGGGCACGAAATCGCAGTGTCGCCAGAAGCACCGAGAGCGGAGATCATTGATCTGATGGCTGCGCTCAAGGCCAGTCTCGAACAAAAAGCCGCTGCCACCGAGCGCAAGCCGCCCAAGCGCGCTGAAGCTGCCGACAAACCGGCCCAAAAATCAAAAGCCAAGAGCTGAGAGCGCAAGCCGCCCAAACGCGCTGAAGCTGCCGACAAACCGGCCCAAAAATCAAAAGCCAAGAGCTGACGTTTTTCTCGCCTGCCGATGGATGGCCGAACGTCCGAGCGTGTGTACAATCAAGATATCAAGATCCGTCCCCATCCCCGTCCGCCCCATCCGCCCCGATCTCCGTACAATCAAGATATCAAGATCCGTCCCCACGTGCTAAATGTCGCGGCGATGGCGGGTTACAGCACGCGCGAAGTGGCGACGCTGCTCGGAATGAGCGCGGCGCATGTGCGTACGCTGGTGCGTGCGGGATTTGCTGCGCCCGAGCGCGAGCAGGGCGAGCTGCGGTTTGGTTTTCAAGACGTGGTGCTGCTGCGCACCGCCAAGGGATTGTGCGACGCCAAGATCGCCCCGCGCCGGGTGCGAAGAGTGCTCGACAAGTTGCGCCGCGAACTGCCGCACGGTCGGCCGCTGACGGCGGTGTCGATCGCAGCTTCGGGCAACAAGCTGGTGGTGCGCGACGGAGTGGCGCCCTATAATCCCGAAAACGGTCAGGTGCTGTTCGATTTTGATGTCGCTACTTTGGCGCGCAAAGTCGCCCCGCTGAGCGCGCGCAAAATCAAAGCCGCGCACAGAAGCGCTGAGGAGAAAACCGCGGCCGATTGGTTTTCGCTCGGCAGCGAACTCGAAATCAGTTCACCGGCAGAAGCGCGCGATGCCTATCGCCGAGCAATTGAACTTGATCCGCGTCATGTCGAGGCCCACGTCAATCTCGGTCGTCTCTTGCACGAGGCGAGCGAACTGGCGGCGGCACGATCGCACTACTTGGTCGCGCTCGAACATGCGCCGGAAAATGTGGTGGCCATTTTCAATCTCGGCGTCGTGCTCGAAGACGAGGGCGAGCTTGATGGCGCCGCCACCGCCTACCGCCGCGCCCTCACTGTCGATGCGCAATTTGCCGATGCCCATTTTAATCTGGCGCGTCTATACGAACACAGCGACAAACAGCGCGCCCTGCGCCATCTCGCCGCCTACCGCAAACTTACCGAACACAAATGACCCGCAGATTTCTGAGGCGCGATCCCTCAGAAATCTGAGACTGATCTCGGAGTTCTTGAGAGAAATCGCCGCGCCCGCATCGCCGCCGCCCGGCGTGATGCACTGGCTACTCTCGCCAACGACTATGGCACTCCGACTTCGCGGTTTCACGCGCAACTCGGGCTGCCGAGCGGCGGCGCCGGACGCATGCTGGTTGCAGCGCTTGCCAAAGAAGTCACACATCGCGAGCGACAAGACTTGACGAGCTGAGAACTTCAGGCCACTTTCCCGACCGAAAGGGGTTCACGATGAAAATCACTGCGTGTTCGATGCTTGCGATTTTCTGCTCGACTCTCTGCCTCGCGGACGAAATTCCGGCTCCGCCAGCGACGACGGTCGACCGGGTTCTGCCTCCTCCTGCTGCGGCATCCGCTGCCCCGCCAACGCCGGTCGAAACGGTACTTCCTGCTACTGCGGCGCCAGCGCCGGTGCTCGCGGTCAAACCGCCCGAGCCGCCGCCGATGACGCAGGCGCGTCACGATCAGCTCTTGCAATCGGCGTCGCGAATGCGCAAGGGCGGCATTGCAGTGATTGTCACCGGCGGCCTCTTGTTGGTTGCAACCTGGGTTGCAACTGGCCTGCTGATCGCAAGATCATACGACATCAAGGACTTGGGCGATGCGGGCCATTTCGTTGCGTATACTGTCTTCGCTGAATACACCGGCGTATTTGGAAGCATGGCGTCGCTTGCCGTTATCGGCGGTGGTATAGAACTTATTTCTTGTGCGCGAGCGCGTGAGCGTACCGCCCGTTCTTTTCCGGTGCGCGGAAAGGCCGATCTCGGCCGCCGCTTTTCTTTCGCACCCACTCCGATTCCGGGTGGCGCAGCGCTCACACTCCAGCTGAGTTTCTGAAAACCTGCTACTGGCGCGGCTGTACCGCCACAATCGCGCCTTCGAGTACATTTGCGAGGGTGCTCGAATGCCAAGCCACCAACACCGCGCCGGTCCCAACCGCGCCGAGCAACCACCAGCGAACATAGGGAAGCTGGAGGCGCCGGCCGAATGCCCAATGAAGCAAGTAGGCTACAAGAACGGTCAACATCGCGGCCAAGAGCGCCACCGGGAGTTGCCGAAAACCGACCGCGTGGTAGGCGACCCAGAAAAGCACGACCGCAAGCAGATTGGTGCCGTCGCGCCCATACCCGACCAGCCCCGAGTCGTGGGCAACGCGCTGCAACCGGAGCAGCAGCTCGATCTGCGCCCCTACCGCCAGCAATAAGATGAGCCACCCCAGCATCTCGGATCATTGTACTGGTTTTTCCGAGCTTTACGCTTTGGGTTCGACGGTACTTGGAAACGGTGGTACAAACAGTCTGGAGGGACAAATGCCGAATCTTGGTATTATGGAATTGGTTCTTATTCTATTTATCGTCCTGGTGGTGTTCGGTGCCGGCAAGCTGCCTCAACTCGGCGACGCCCTCGGACGCAGCATTCGCAATTTCAAACGAGCCTCGAGTGCCAAAGATGAAATCGACGTGACCCCGAAGAAAGAGATTACCGACAACTCGCTTGATCCCAAGTCAGTCGAGTCCAAGCGCAGCTAGTACAACGCCACCTGAAATGTGATGTGGTATTCGGTCGCGGTAGAAAACGCCGATGGTTAAGCTCAACGCCTCGGATTTTCGTTTCACGACCACGCCCACGGGAAGACATCAAATTTCAAGTAGCAGCCGGAGTCTATTTGCCTGTATTGCGTCCGGTGGCGCGTAATCTCTCGGCGCGTCTTTGTTCCGCTTCTAAGAACCGCTTTTTCTCCTCTTCGGTTTCAGGCAGCACGGGTGCGATTGGGCGGGGGCGTCCGTTCTGATCGACCGCCACGAAAGTGAGATAGGCCTTGGTGGTGTAGCGCCGATTACGCGTGCGCGGATCTTCGGTTTCGACCCGGCAACCAACCTCGACGCTGGTATGGGCAGCAAAATTGACCTGCGCCTGCAACACCACCACATCGCCCAAATGAATCGGCGACAAGAAATCGAGTCGGTCGATCGAGGCCGTCACCACCGGACCGCCGGCGTGGCGCATCGCCGCAATCCCGGCGCAAATATCAATCCATTGCATCACCACGCCACCGAACAGCACCCCACCGGCTCCGTTGGTGTGGGCCGGCATGACCAACTCCGTCATCTCGTTGCGCGAGAGCCGCGGCGGTAATGCATTCATTTTCCCAAGATAGCATGCGCCCGAGGTTCCCCGTATTCAATCGAATGCTCCCAGTCTGGCTCGATGGCAGGGATCGGCACCAAATGGCGCAGAACTGAAAACGCCTCCGTCACTGCGACGCGATCACCCGATACCAGGAGAGACTCGACCTCTGGATTCTGCTGCTGTCCACCCACCAGCACCACTGGCGCCGACCTAGCAAGCCGCTGAAGCGCCGGTCGCCAGCGACGGGTTGCGCCGACATGGCTATGCAGCAGCCAGAGATCGGGACGCAAAGCCATTGCCTGGTGACGACTCTCAGGAGGAAAAATCTCCCTTGCAAGCAGCAGCCCGACTTTCCAACCCTCGAGCCAAAGACAACGAGTGGAGCGCACTTCGTCGTCCGATTGAATGAGACAGATCAAACGGCCACGATGGCAAAGGTAGATTCCCGAGACTGCGTGCTGGCGCGCCGGGGCTGGCGTCGACAGATCGATGCCAAAGCTGAGCGCGATGCCGCACTCCGCCGACAACATCATCAGCTGCGTCACCCAGTAGTCGCGATCTGCCAGTGTGGCCGCCCACAGAAATCCCGCTGGCAAACAGATCACCAGCGGTTTCTGTTTGGCAACAAAGCGAATCCAGTCTTTTGCTAGCGCCAACCGCTGCGCATCGTTGTGCCGGGTCACGAATCGCTGCACGCCAGAAAACGAGATCACTGTGCCTGGGTGTCGAGTGCTCATGCGGCTTGCGCCTCGAGCTCGTCATCGTTGTCTTCGCTGTCATCCTCTTTTTTGGATGCGATCGCCTCCGCAATGGGCGTAATCGCAGCGGCGGACTTGAGCTTTTCCAGAATCTTGGCTTGCAGAGAATCGGCAACGCTTGGGTGCTCACTGAGATAGCCGCAAGCGCGTTCGCGTCCGTTGCCAATACGCTCGCCGTCGAGCACGTACCAATTGCCCGATTTTTCGAGCAACCCAAGCGTAGTTCCCATGTCGATGCATTCGCCGACCCGGTTGATCCCCTTGCCGTAGCTGACTTCAAACTCGGCCTGGCGAAACGGTGGTGCACACTTGTTCTTGACCACCTTGACGCGCACCCGAGATCCGACAATCTCTTCGCCTTGCTTGATCTGTCCGGTGCGGCGGATGTCAAGCCTGACGGAGGCGTAGAACTTAAGCGCTTGACCACCCGGCGTGGTTTCGGGATTGCCAAACACAACGCCGATTTTTTGTCGCAGCTGGTTGATAAACACCACCGTGGTGTTCTGTTTGTGGGTGACGGAAGTCAACTTGCGCAGCGCCTGGCTCATCAAGCGCGCCTGAAGGCCCATATGGGAATCGCCCATTTCGCCTTCGATTTCGGCTTTCGGCGTCAGCGCTGCGACCGAATCGATCACAATCAAGGTGATCGCGCCCGAGCGAACTAGTTGGCCGGCGATCTCGAGCGCCTGCTCGCCACAATCGGGCTGCGAAATCAACAGGTCTTCGAGCACCACGCCGAGTCGCTTGGCGTAGCTCGGATCAAATGCATGCTCGGCGTCGATGAACGCGCAATGGCCGCCCTGTTTTTGCGCCTGTGCGATGGCATGCAACGTCAGCGTAGTTTTGCCCGAAGATTCGGGCCCAAATATTTCAACCACTCGTCCGCGCGGCAATCCACCGACGCCGAGGGCAGCGTCGAGACCAAGCGATCCGGTCGAGATGGTCTCGATGTCGGTCGCTTGGTTTTCTCCGAGCGACATGATGGCGCCCTTGCCGAACTGCTTTTCGATGGCGCTGACAGCGGCCATCACCGCCTTGAATCGTTCTTTGTTCTGGACCATGCGGTTTGCTCCTTTTGTGATCGTTAGACCAACGTGCGACCGATTAATTGTTCGCGCAGCAGTGAGATCTCCCGCTCGCGCGCTCGTGCCGCGGCCGAGGCGGCCAGAAATAGCCGATCGTATTGCCGATTGGTGATGACGCCCGCCTTGAGTGCGCGATAAGTGGAGGCGCGGATTTGCTTTTCGCCGAGCGCGCATTCGCCCCAGGCGGACGCCGCACGAAACGGATCGCTGCAGCAAAGCGCGCGTTCGGCGGCAATGCGCACGCAGGCAGCGCCGAGACGCAAAAACTCCTGTTCCGTGACGGCACGGCGCGCAATCCGATCGCAGAGCGCGAGCGCATAGCGCCAGAGTTCGCGATGAATTTCAAA
>JAHFDU010000175.1 GCA_023248835.1 Myxococcales bacterium
CCCGTCCGGCTTCGAAATGGGCGCGTGCCCGCGCCACCAATTCATCGGCAAACGCTCGCTCGGAAAACAGCAGCGTGACCACCAGTAGAAATGGTCTATGTGCGCGCAAAAGGCACATGGTCCCACCTAGCATTGTACCCTATTTCTGCGGAAGAGAGCGCTATTTGTAGACGACAACCAGCGGCGCGCAAACCGTTTGCACTCCGGTCACCCAAGTGCCAACTTGGGCGTCGTAACCGACCAACACTTCGTTTGGGCCACACTCGTCGGAAAACCGCGTTCCCGAGACCGCGCCGGCTTCGTAATAGATCGAATTGTTGTCGTCGATGGTGTAGCCGAAGATTAGCTGGTTGTTGGCATCGAGCGAAACCGCTATGGTTGAGCACCACAGCCCCAGCCCCTCGATGTAAGAGCCGAGCACGCTGCCGACGCCGCCGCTCGAGGCGCCAAACGGGCCGGTGGAACAGGCCACCTGAGCGGTGGCAGAGCGAAAGCCGTCTTGGGCGGAAAAACTCGCTGCATAGCCAGTGGCCGGTACCTGGGTCAGGGACACCGAATAGCCGGTGGTATCGCGCCCGAGCCGAGGCGAGGCGCAAGTCAAATCCGCTCCCTGTAGGTAGTTGCCGGTCTGGCCGGCGCGATACCGCAAACCGGTGACCAGAGAGTTGGCCGGACAGCGCGCAACGATCTTGGTGCCGGTGGCGCCGCGCAAGGGGTAGACGTGACTTGATCCAACTAACAAGTGGTCGGGACAACCGCCGTTGGTCTTGCCGTCACAGTCGTCGTCGAGCTCGTTGAGGCAATCTTCGTGAATCGCCGGCAGCACCTCGCCGTTACACGGGCCGAGGGCGTCGATGCAGCTTTGAGTTCCGGATCGGCAAATCCCGACACCAGCAGTTCCGGTGGCGCCGCTGTAGCAGCTCTGGATTGTGGTATCGGGCACGCACAGCGCAACATTGTTGCTGCATTGGGTGTGACCAGCCTGGCAAGCACCCGGATTGGTGGTGTCGCAGGGCTGATTGGGCACGCAGGCAACGAACAGATCGGGGGCAATGTCGGGCAGCAAATCGGGTGCCGTCAACCCCCAAAAATCGGTCGAGCCGTCGACCGCGGCGCGAACCACAACTGCACCTGGATCCGGTGCAACTTTGGCGCACCCCCACAACAGCAGCGGGCCAAAAAAAATGAGACGTTGGAGCTCGCGCGACAACTGCTGCAGAGTGTACCGCAAAAACCAGCACATGGTAGAAATACCGCATCATGCTCGCCTATCCCGATCGCCTGCCGTTGGCGCAGCTGCCAACGCCGCTTGAGCGCCTCCCAAGGCCTGGTTTTCCGCTCGAAACTTGGTTCAAACGCGACGATCTGACCGGCGCCGCTCTGTCGGGCAACAAAGTGCGCAAGCTCGAATTTCTGTTTGCCGAAGCGCGCGCTCAAGGCGCCGACACCGTGGTCACTTGTGGTGGCGAACAGTCGAATCATTGTCGCGCCACCGCGGTGGCTGCAGCCGGGCTCGGCCTGCGCTCGCTCTTGCTGTTGCGTACCGACGATCCCAATCGCCCACCGCGGACAGAGGGGAATCTGCTGCTCGATCGATTGGTCGGCGCCGAGATCCGCTTGGTCAGCCGCGCTGACTATTCGCGCCGCCAGGAGATTTTTTCTGAGGTGGAGGCCGAATTGCGATCGCGCGGGCAAAAACCTTACCGCATCGTTGAGGGCGGCTCGAGTGCGCTCGGCGCCTTTGGTTACATTCGCTGCGTCGAGGAGATGGCAACACAACTCGCTCCCGGCCCGGCGACGATCGTGTACGCCGCCGGCTCGGGCGGCACTGGCTCAGGCCTGATTCTTGGTGCCAAGTTGCTCAAGCTTCCCTGGCGCATCGTCGGCTTTAACGTCTGCGACGATCGCGCCTATTTCGTGCGCGCGATCGGCGAAATCGTCGATGAGGCGATTGATCGTTTTGGACTCGCGGTTTCGTTTTTTAGGGACGAGATCGAAATCATCGACGGTTACGTCGGACTCGGCTACGCCAAGTCGCGCCCCGAAGAGCTGTCCTGCCTTGCCGATCTGGCGCGCTCTACTGGCCTACTTCTCGATCCGGTCTACACCGGAAAGGCCTTCTACGGCCTTCGGCAAGAACTCGCCCGCGAGCCCGGGAAATTCGGCGATCGTATCGTTTTCATCCACACCGGTGGCATCTTTGGCCTGTTTGCCAAAGCCACGGAATTTGAGTCTGTGTTGTGAAAAAGCGCATCGCTCTTGTCGTCGCAGTTTTCGGTTTGGTGGGCGCGTTCACTTTTTTCCCGATGGGAGATCCGATTTTTTTTTCCAGCAGCGGCTGTCTCCTCGGTTTTTGCGCTGTCCTTTTCGTCGCCGTCGCCGTCAAGGTCAAAGCCTACGTCAACGGAAGCAGTCTGTAAATGTTGCCACTTGGTCCGCTCGCCGCGTTTTCTAGCTCGATCACCTGGGCCTATGCCTCGGCGCACTACGCACGCACTTCACGAACGGTCTCAAGCGTCGAAGTCAATGTCGCGCGCGCCACTACGGTGCTGCCGATTTATTTGATCCTGTGTTTTGCGATCGCCGGTCGTCACGCTTTCTCCGACCTGACACTGCATGGCGCGAGCTGGCTGCTGGTATCGGTGCTGTGCTCTTACGTGTTTGCCGACAATCTGTTTTTCATCGCCGCCCGCCGCGTCGGCATTTCCACCGCGCTCACCATCGCTTCGACCTATCCGTTGTGGGCCGCCCTCTATGGCGTGGTGCTGGGCGGCGAAAAATTTGGCCTTGGGCGCGCCGGCGGCACCCTCCTGTGCTTGGGTGGCGTGATCGCGCTGGTGCAACTTTCGCACAGCGAAAAAACCCATGTTCGCGATCGAATCGGCCTTTTGCTGGCGTTTGCAACCTCGGTTTTGTGGTCGGGCAACACCATTTCGACCAAGTACGGTTCGGTCGGACTCTCGGTGCTCGAGGCCAACGCGGTGCGCTATGTATTTTCGTTTGTGCTTCTCTCGGGCGCTGTTCGTTTTGTCGCGAAATCGGCAGTGCCGCGGCGCAAGTGGTGGGTGGCGCTACTGCCGGCAATTTTAGCCGACGCATTTTTGGGATCGATACTTTACGTCTACGGCCTCGGCCACAGCGATCTGGCGGTCGGCGCCACGCTGTCCTCGCTGGCGCCGCTGGTTTCGGTGCCGGTGGCGATCGCGCTCGGCGAAGAGCGCTGGAACCCGGCGCGCTTTGTTGCGGTGTGCGCCACCGTCCTCGGCGTCGCCATCTTGATCTTGGGAGGGTAGGGACGGTCTTCCGTAATGCAGTTTTGGCAATTGAATCAATTGAATCCCTTGATTTTGGTCGACCAATCGACGACAAGTCAGCGATGCTTCGATCCGACGTTGTCTCTCTGGACAAACGACACCTTTGGCATCCCTACACTGCGGCCGACGAGTTCGCGCTGATCGATCCGTTGGTGGTAGCCCGCGCCCAGGGCGCGCGCCTTTATGACGCCGACGGGCGCAGCTATCTCGACGGCAACGCGCAGTGGTGGGTGGCCGGGCTCGGCCATAACCACCCGCGCCTTATCGCCGCGCTCAAGCAGCAGGCCGATCGCTTCTGTCACGTGTCGCTGGCGGGAGTGACGCACGAGCCGGCGGCGCACTTAGCCGAGGAGTTGGTGGCGATCGCGCCGGCGGGTCTTAGCCGCGCCTTTTTTTCCGACGATGGATCGACCGCGATCGAATGCGCACTCAAAATGGCGGTGCAATTCTGGCAGCAGTCGGGGCAGTCGAAAAAGCAGCGTTTCGTCGCGCTCGACGGCGCCTTTCACGGCGAGACCCTGGGCGCCACCAGCCTCGGCGGCGTCGAAATATTTCGCCGACCCTACGCCGGGCTGCTGTTCGATTGCTTGCGCGCCCGCCCGCCCTACGACGAATCCTCCTTCGCAGAAACCTTCGCCGCGCTCTCGTCGCTCTTGAAAACAGCAAACAACCAAATCGCTGCCCTGGTGTTAGAGCCTCTGGTCCAAGGCGCAAACGGCATGCGCATCTATGCACCCAAGTTTTTGCAAGCGGCGCGCGCACTCTGCAACGAGCATGACGTCCTCTTGATCGTCGACGAAGTTTTCACCGGTCTTGGCCGCACCGGAAAAATGTGGGCGTGCGAGCATGCCGCGATTGCGCCCGACATTCTGTGCAGCGCCAAAGCGCTCGGCGGCGGCCTCCTACCATTCGCCGCCACCTTAGCCACCGAGCGCATCTTCGACGCCTTCCGCGGCGATCGCTCCCGCATGTTCTATTACGGCCACTCGTTCGGTGGCAACCCGCTCGGCGCCGCCGTGGCGCGCGAGATGTTACGGGTGTTTGCCGACGAGAAAATCCTCGACGGCATCACCGAACGCTCGGACCGCATCGCCCACACCTTTTCCGCGCTCGGAAATATTTCCGGAACTTCGCGCCCGCGTGCACTCGGCATGATCGGCGCCATCGATCTACCGAGCGCCAACGGCTACCACTCCTCGATCGGCTGGCGGGTCTTCGAGGAGGCCAAAAAGCGCGGCGCCTATTTACGCCCCCTCGGCGACGTCGTCTACGTCACGCCCGCCCTCAACATTCCACTTTCGGACCTTGGCGAACTATTACAGATCGTCCGCGAAAGCGTGATCTCTGCAGCTGGCTGAAGTCCGACGCGATTACTGCGGATTCAATATTTGCGTGCCGCGGGGCGGTGAAAAGGAAAATTTCTTGTCGTCGGCGCCTTGGTTGGTTTTAGCGTCGAGAAACTGGATGCGGGTGACGCCGCCCTGCTGGTCAAACACCGTGGTGCCTCGGACCAGGCCGGTTTTTTCTTCGACCACAAACACCAAATAGCGATAGGCGGCGGTGGCTACTTTGGGCACCAACTTGAGCGCCACTTCGTCGGGTTTGCCCTTTTCATCGGCCGGCGCGATTTCAAATTCGTCGCTGAGTTTGCCCTGCCCGAAAAGGAAACTCACCGACACCGGCAGGGTCGAATTGCGCAAGTCCTGCTTGAACGCCTGCTGATCTTCCGGTTCATACACCCACAGCGTTTTCCCGTCGGAGACCATCAGTTTTTTTTCCGGTTTGGCGTAGTCCCAGCGCATCTTGCCTGGCCGCTTGAGCCACACTTCGCCTGAGCCGTGCTGCTTGCGCCCGCCAAGCGACGACTCGATGTTCTGTTCGAAACGCGCATGCAAATCGCGCGTGCTTTCGTAAAATTTCTGCATCTTCGCCGTCAGCGCTTTGACGTCGACATCGGCCTGCGCCGGCGCCGCCGCCAGCAACACCGCAATCATCATTGTGTGCATAAAACTGGGATCTCCTTGAGCCAAACCGAAGGAGTCTCTATCATGAAGACTGGGAGGCTGCCACCATGCCACGACCTGCACACCGTTTTGCCGACTGGACCGCGTCGCTAGCAAGCGACGTCAACCAAACTTTTGAGCTGCTCACGCATCCGAGCATTACGCCCGCCGGGCGGCGCACGCTGTGCGGCACGCTCTCTTTACTTGTCACTCATCACGACCTCATCGCCGACGACAGCGTCGCCGGATTTGTCGACGATGCGATGGTGTTGCGCATCGGCTACAGCCTGGCCGCTCCACATGCCACCCTCACCGATCCTGCGCTCAAGACGTTTTTCGATCGCTTGCGCAAAGACGATAGTGAGATCGGCGCCTTTTTAGGCGGCACGCTCACCACCAAGCTAAGAAATGACGTCGAGCGGCTGGGGCAAAAAAGCGCGCACGGCCGCACTCCCGACCAAATACTCAGCGACGACAGCGCGCGCGCGGCGCTGAAAAAAGACATCGACCAGGCGCTCACCAAGCTGCATCCGATGAAGCTCGCCGACGATCACACCTGCGACGAGGTCGAAGCGATCGTCAAAGATTCGCTCGCCGCCAAACTAGAGCGCTACTGAATACGGTCCGTTCACCGTTCCCGATGGCACCGCCTTTGTGATGGGCGACAATCGCGACAACAGCAACGACTCACGTTTTGGGGGTCCGGTGCCGCTTGAGAATTTCAAAGGCCGAGCACTTTTTATCTGGCACTCCTACGGCCCGCACGGCATGCGCTGGGATCGCATCGGCAAAACCGTTCGTTAGTTCTGCTTCGAAAAGGTCGGGCAGAGTTTGCCGCGGGCGGCGGCAGAGGCAAATCGCGCTGGCGGCGGCGGTAAGTCATGGATAGTGGCAAGCGCCGCTTCGAGTGAACTGTCGAACTGGCTGTTGCCGCTGGCACGCTCGATCTCAAAACGGGTCAACTTGCCGTCGCTGTTGATGGTCAGGCAAGTGTCGGCGCTCAAGTTGCGCAGTTCGCTGTCTTTGATGGTCGTCGGTACGTTCCAGGCCGAGCCGATGCGATCGACCAGCAGCAAGATGTAGGGATCGCCTTTGGCCTCGGTGGCGTTGCCGGCGCGCGAACCGGTGAGGGATCCCTCTTCGCTCGGCGCTGCGCCCTCCTGTTCGGTCTGCTGCTTGAATAGTTCGGCGTGGGTTTTCTTGAGCGGATCGACCTCCACCGGCTTTTCGGTTTTTTCATCGATGTGCGGCAAGTCGTGCAAATCGCGCGCGACTTTGATTTCGTTCGGCTGAGGCGGCGGCTTCACTTCGCCCTGCTTGTGCGGCAGAAACGTAAGGTCGCGCGGCTTTCCAAATTTAACCAGCTGCGCGTCGACAAAAGTGTTGGTCACCAACAGCGGTTTAGCGGCCGCCTGCGCCCGCGCCAAGTAAGCCACAGCAAACACCAGCCCATGCACCGCCATCGTCAGGGCAATACCGGCGACAAATCTATTTTTCCGCTCTGCACCAAATTCTTTCATCGAAACTCGGTACACCTTCGAAGCCCGACGCGTTTGATTCGCTTCGCTCATTCATTTTTCCTGTAAACAATCGTCATCGCGCATTAGCGCGATACATCGACTGTCGGCTGCTCAGAAACTACCCTTCGAGTGCGTCTCCAACCGTGGCCCTCGACTGAATTTCCGGCGTCTTCCGTGTCCGAAACTCTCAACTCTCGACTCTCGACTCTTGACTCTCGACTGTGAACAGTTTCTGGCTTCTTGAAGCGGCCCCGGGCCGTAGGAGGCTGTCAACTGTCGGCTGTCGGCTCTCTTCATTTCAACGGATCGGTGACCAAACCGATCTTTTCTCCGCCATTGCGCGACAAAGCGGCCATGACTTTGACTACGTCGCCATAGGGCAGCGCTTGATCGGCGTGGACGTAGACTTCGCGTTCGGCTTGCAGTTTCTGGTTGGTTTTGAGCGCCTGTTCGAAGGCTTCGGGAAATTTGAACGGCGTCTTGATGATGTAGACCAGCTGATCTTTTTCAAAATCTTTGGTGACGGTGACGATGAGCTTTCCCTGATCGTCGGGAATCGCCTGCGCGTCGGCTTTAGGCAGCGAGACCGGCACCCCCACCTGCAGCATCGGCGCCGCCACCATGAAAATAATCAGCAGCACCAGCATGACGTCGACAAATGGCGTGACGTTGATTTCCGCCAATAACCCGCCGCTTGATTGACCGGTCGACATTCCCATCGTTCACTCCTTCGGTCACCGCAAGAAGTGGCGCTTGACGATGTTCAAAAAATCGTTGGAAAAAGCGTCCATCTCCGACATCAGCACTTTGACGCGACGAGCAAAGTAATTGTACGCCATGACGGCCGGAACCGCAGCGATGAGGCCGACCGCAGTGGTACCGAGCGCCTCGGCGATGCCAGGCCCGACCGACTGCAAACTGGCGCTGCCCTTGTGCGCGATCTGCTCGAAGGTGTCGATGATGCCAACAACGGTGCCGAAGAGACCAATGAACGGCGCGGCGCTGCCAACGGTGGCCAAAAACGGCACCATGCCTTCGAGTACGGTCGACTCGCTGGTCGCCGATCGCCTGAGCGCGCGCTCGATCGCCTCGAGGTCATCGGAGGTTTCAGACACGTG
>JAHFDU010000176.1 GCA_023248835.1 Myxococcales bacterium
GTCGCGCTCGAATGCAGACGGTGTCGATCTGGCTCGCCAGCTTGGCGCTCATCCGCCCGAGCTGTTGGTCTCGGCGGGTGGTGACGGCACCGCAGTAAACTTGGTCAATGTGCTGCGTTCTTCGGGTATGGCGCGGAGCCAGGCGCCCGGCTCTCCGATGGCTTCAACCTTGGGCGTGCTACCTCTTGGCACCGGCAACGGCTGGGCTCGTGCCACCGGCGCTCCACGCTGGAAAAACGCCATCGAGCGGCTGCGCCAGCTGCTCGAGAGTCGAGCGCCGATGCCGGTTTGCAGTTTCGACCTGGTGGAGGTGGATGGCGTCGCGGCGCATTTTGCTGGCACCGGGTGGGATGCCGAGATGATCGACGACTTTCATGCGCAAAAGAGCGGTCTTGGGTTGTTGCCAGTGAACAGTCGAATGGGAGTGGCGGGTTATCTCCATGCCTTGGCCACTCGCACTTTGCCGCGTCACCTTTTGGCGCGCCAGCGCGTCGAAGTGGAACTGCGCAATACCGGCTCGGGCGCGCTGACGGTGGACGAAAACGGATGCGCGGTGGAAGTCTCAGGTGGCGAACGCGGGTCGGTGCTTTATCGCGGACCAGTCAGTGTTTGCTCCGCTGGTACGGCGCCCGAGTGGGGATTTGGTTTTCGTGCCTATCCTTTTGCTGGCTTGGTGCCGCGGCGCTTCTGCCTGCGCATCTACGCCGGTGATATCACTGAAGCGACGCTGCGTGCACCGCTGCTGTGGCGAGGCGCTCATCCGCTCCAGAAAATGCACACTTTCTTGCTCGATCGCTGCACCGTCCATTTTTCTCGGCCGCTGGCTTTTCAAGTCGGCGGAGATCCGAACGGGCATCGCAGCGAAGTGGCGTACTCGATTGCCAACGAACAGGTGAATCTGCTGCATTGGCGACGCTTGGCGGCTGCGGCCTAAGCATGATATTGTATCGAAGTGCCAGAGTCCGAGCGCATTCTCGTGGTCGGTGGCAGTGATGTAGATCGCGAGCGCATCGTTGCCGACTTGCGGCGGCGGGAATTAAAGGTCGAAGCGCGCGGCGGTTTGCTCGAAGATGCCGAGGATGCTGGCGTGGTGGTGGTGGTGGGCGGCGCCATCACCTCCAAGCGCGATGGCGTTGCGGCGTGGGTGGACGCGGTCAGTGCGGCAAGGATCGCAGCGGCTGCCCGGATTGTGTTTGCCTGCGTTCCAGATGGTACCGACGCTGAGGCGGTGGAAGCGCTGTACCAGGCGGGAGCCGACGAGGTACTCGTGGGTGCGCTCGCCGAAGCCGACATCGCTCAACGTATCAAGGTGCATGCCTATAGCAGCGCGCGGCGTCGGCTCAGCGAACTGAATGCGCGCCAGGTCGAAGTGCTCGAGTCTTTGAGTGGGCTGCTCAGCGATGAAACCGATTGGCCGAACGGCTTGCCCGAATTTTTGTCGCGACTTAGCGCTGCGGTTGGATTTACCCGCAGTGCGCTCCTGTTGATTGAAGAGGATCGCCGAACTGCAACTTTGGTGGCGAGTTCAGAAGAATCGGAACCGGTGCGCGTGCAGCTCGAACTCAAGCGCTATCCCGAGATTCAAGCTTGCCTCGAAGAGCGCAAATCGGTGTTGGTGTGCGGTGTCCGCTCTAGTCCGCTGTTTGGGCCCTGGGCGGATCTGGCTGCGACCCACGGCGGCGAAGCGATGCTGGCGACGCCGATCGACGTTGGCGGGCATCCGTTGGCGGCGCTCTTATTTCGCAGCTATCTGGCCAATCCACCGACCAGCGACGGAGCGCGCGCCTTTCTCACCCAGATCGCACAGTTGATTGGTGTTGGTTTGCGGTCAGGCACGCTCGAGCGTTTGCGCGACCAGACGCGTCGCACCTCTTTGCGCCTGCATGAAGAGGAGCGCCGTAGCCGGGTATTTTTGCAGTATCAGGATTTCTGCGAGAGCGCGCCCGACGGCATGGTCGTCGTCGACGAGGAAGGCAACGTGCTGCTGGTCAACCGAGCGTTTGAGACCATGACCGGCTACGCGCGGGCGGGGCTTGCCGATCGATCACTTGCCAGCATTGTCGAGACTTCGCAGCGGGAGGCATTGCTCGAGATTGTGGCCAAAGTTGCCGGTGGCGTGCGCCTTGAGGAATTTGATCTGGAGCTCGAGACGACTTCAGGTGAAATGCGCACAGTCAACGTAGTCTGTTCGATTGCGCTCAGCCAATTCCGCGCGGCAGTGCTCGCACTTCGCGATGTCACCGAGGAGCGGCGGCTGGCCGCCGAACTGCGCAGCACCAAGGAATTTCTCGAGCGCCTGATCGACAGCACCGTGGATGGCATTGTCGCTGCCGATCTGAAGGGCAATGTGCGCATTTTTAATCGCGGCGCGGCGCAATTGTTTGGTTACACGCCCGAGCAAGTGATCGGTACGGTGCCGGTGTGGCAACTTTATCCTGACGGGGTGGCGCGCAGAATCATGGCGGAGATGCGCTCAAGCCCGCGCGGTCGGTTGCAACCGCAGCGCCTACACATCGTCACTAAGAACGGTGCGCAAGTGCCGGCGCATGTGGCGGCGTCGATCGTATACGCCGAGGGGCGCGAAATTGCGACGGTGGGCGTGGTCTCAGACTTGCGCGATCGCGTGCACATGGAGGAGCGTCTGTCGCAAGCGCAGGCAGAGCTCGAACGCAGCGAGAAGCAGATGGTGCTGGCAGAGCTTGCGGGCGCGACTGCGCATGAACTCAACCAGCCGCTGACGTCGCTGATGTGGTGTGCCGGATTTTTGCGAAAAAAATTGGGGCCGCAAGAAGACACTCTTCGCGCCGCGGAGACGATCGCGACCGAAGCGGAACGCATGGCCGAAATCGTGCGCAAGATAGGACAGATTACGCACTATGAGACCAAACCATACGTTGGGTCGACCCACATCCTCGATCTCGAAAAAAGCGCGCCCCACTCACGGTCTAAGGAGTAGCCGCGCGCCGGGAAAGTTGCGGGCGCCGTCGCGACAGGCGGTGATGGAAGCGGCGTTTGCGCTTGCCAAAGAGCTTTCGCTCGAGATGCGAGAGGAGGAGGTGGTGGGGACTTTTGGCGAAGCGCTGCGCCAACTTCTGCCAGGGCGATACATCTGTTTGCGCGTCGTCGCTGGGCACCAGCGGGCGCTTTCGTCTTTGGTAGCCAACGGTCCGCTTGATCGATCGGCGATCGCCGGGCCGCTGCCGATCAAGCGTTCGGCGCTGCAGCGGACAGGTCTTGGAATCGATCTTGTCGCAGGCCTCGAAGAGCCGAGCGGGGTGCGCCTGGTCGACGGCTACGTGCCGGTGTTTCGCCATTCAATGGGTGGTTTTTCAGTGCCGTTGGTGGCGGCGGGCGAAATGTTCGGGCTGGTGAACGTCGAGTACAAGAGCCGGGACCATTGCGCGCATCTCGACGAACCGGTGGTGATCCCTTTGGTCAATCAACTTTCGGTCGCCCTGCGCAACCTCACTTTGCTCGGCGAAGCGCGCTACTACCGCGACTATTTGCGCCAGATCATCGACGTCGCCAATGCGCTGATTGTGGTGATTGATCGGCAGCGACGATTGGCAGTGGTCAATAGCGCCATGCAGCGTTACATGGGCGCCGGTACTGGCGCCGGGTCGCCGGTGGAAGAACTTGGCTGCGCCGAGCGGTCGATTTCCGATCCCAGTTTGGCGACCCTGCTCGCCGACGGGTTGCGTGGACGCGAACACATGAACGCCGAGACCTACGTCGTGCGCTCAGGCGGCGAGGTGGCTCATGCGGTTTTCAATACTGCGATCTTGCACTCTGTCGACGGCACCATCGACGGCGTGATCGGTGTCGGACAGGACCGCGATCAGTTGCGCTTACTCGAGCGCCAAGTCCTAAAGGCGAGCAAGCTGGCGACACTTGGGCAGCTGGCCGCTGGCGTGGTACATGAACTCAACAATCCACTGACCTCCATCAGCGTCTACGCCAACTACTTGATGAAGCTGCTGGCGCGCACGACACCGACGGAGGCTGAGAAAGCAAACAAGATCGTCGACGCTGCGCAGCGAATCGAGCGCCTGACGCGGGATTTACAGAGCTACGCACGTGCGCAGGGAGAGTTTGAATTGTTGTCGTTCAATCAGATAGTGGAAGAGGGAATGCGGCTTTGCGGCCACGTCATCGACCGCGTCGAAGCGACGGTCGAAGTCGAGCTTGCAGGCGGCATGCCGCTGGTGCGCGGCATTCGCGATCAGTTGCACCAAGTGCTGATAAACTTGGTGACCAACGCCTGTCACGCGCTTCCAGCACCTGGCCAAAAGATTTGCGTCCGCACCGAGTGCACCCCTACGACGGTTGGTTTGGAGGTGTCCGACACCGGCGTCGGCATCGACGAGAAAACCATCGATCATATTTTCGAACCGTTCTTCACCACCAAGCTGGCGGCCAAAGGCACTGGTCTCGGCTTGTCGATCGTGAAGAACATTGTCGAAGGTCACCATGGCCAGATCCGATGCGAGAGTCACGTTGGCGAAGGCACCAGGTTCCATATTTCTTTGCCACGCGCACCGGGACCGCGTTAGTGTCTGGTTCACAAAATGAAAATACAAGACACCTTGGCTGAGCTTGAACAGGTTTGCCAAAAGAAATCGATCCGAGTGTCCTACGAGATGATCGGCGGTGAGTTCGGCGCCGGCGGACTGTGCAAAGTCAAAGGGCAACATCGGGTGATCGTCGACCGACGGGCCACCGATGGTGAGAAGGTGACGGTGCTGGTGCAGGCGCTGGCACAATTTTCACTCGATGACGTGTTTGTCACCGAAGAGACGCGCGCGCGGATCGACAAAGCGGCGGCTCCGAAGCGCCCACACTCACCGAGCGCGTAGCCGCGATGGATCGGGCTCGGCTGGTGTTGCCGCCGCGCGGAAGTCTCAAGCCCAACTCGTCGGTCGATCCGCTGCCGTATTACTATCGCCCTCTGATTGGGCGGATTTTTCGTGCGCGTATCGACCTCGGGCTCGGTCTACTCGAGGGCAAGGCGGTTCGCTTGCTCGAGATCGGTTACGGATCGGGTTTGTTGCTACCGACGCTGTCGAGCCTGTGTGAAGAGTTGTACGGTCTCGATTTGCAGCCCGAGCCGCCAGACCTGCGCGCTGCACTCGCCTCGCTTGGAGCCGCACCGACGCTGACGCAAGGGGACGTCGCGGCGCTGCCGTTTGCGGATGAATTCTTCGACGTAGTGGTTGCATTCTCAATTCTCGAACATCTGCCAGCGTCGACGTTGAGTCGCGCCGCGGTCGAGCTCGGGCGAGTGCTGCGCTCACAAGGACGACTCTTGGTCGGCTGTCCGGCAGTGCACAAGGCGATGAATCGAGCGTTTTCGCTGATCGGGTTCGCTGGCATCGAAGCCCACCACGTCTCGAGCATTGCGGATGTCACCGCAGCGTTCGCGCCCTATTTTACGATCGAGCGACTCGCCACTTTGCCGCAATGGTTTGCGCGCGCGCCACTCGGCTGGGCGCCCTACACCAATGTTCTATATCGCAAGCGAAGCTGAAAATCCGGGCTGCCGACAGCCTACAGCTCACAGCCCACAGTTCGGAAAGTTACGATGTGTTCACGCCAACTTTTACATCTCAGCCAGCGATGGACAACACCACGAATTTTCTTCTTCCGTCACTGTTGGCTGTCGGCTGTCAGGCTGAACAACCGCCGGTGAGCCGATAATGGAGTGGACTTCCTAGCAATCTGGAAGTTACTTTGAGCCGGTCAGGCGGCGAATCTTGCTCACCAAATGTGGGTCGGAATCGGCAAATTTGACTAAAAGATCGCGCAGCTCCGCTGCCAGCTTGCTCCGCTCGCGATCGCTCGGAAAGTGGCGATCGACGGTGTCGTCGATGAGAAATGAGACGGCTTGCTCGGTAGAGATCGCGCCTGCGCGCAGCTGGCCGGCGATGTGCGCAACAATGTTGTCAAGCGATGCGCTCCGCACCGCCGGGCTGGTGGCCTCGGCAGCACGCACGTCAGAAGTTTCACTGAGATCGGCGATCGGCGCGGCACTGTCGGTGGGGCCGACTGACGAGGGGCCGGATGTAGGTCCTTTGATGCGCATCGTTCCTCACCTTCTTTTTCCCACTACTTATCGGCAACCCGCCGCCAAAGTTGCGTACAGAGAAAAAACATCATGCGTGGTTTTGGCTGCTTGCGCAACGCTGTACTCGAGCTAACCGCGTGACAGTTGCCCTCGCGTCGACGTTGACGTGAGCGGCTTGACGTGGTCGTCAACCTTGTCGGCGACGGCAGCGACGGCGACGGCGACGATCCGTTCTTCGTCGGGTCACTGGCACATGCGAGTCAATATGGCCGACTCCCCTCTCGATCAGCGTGCAGCCCCGTGCAGCCCAGGGCAATCGCATCTAAATCTTTCATTACTTCGAACCGCGCGGGTTCGAAGCAGGATCTCCGTCGAGCCCGAGTCCGAGCCCAGGGCCGCAGGCCCGGAGTCCGAGCCCGGCTTTTCAGATCGGGCTCGGGCTGGCACGCGGGCTCGGGCTCGAGGGGAGATCGGATTTTGATGCGTACGCCCTAGCGTGCAGCCCCGTTGGTGCTGCAAAGCGCCGCTTTTTGTGTTACAAAGGTCGACGAAATGGGAAACGGACCGGCGGAGACGTCAGATAAAAACCAGGCCGCTCCAGCGGCGGAAGATAGAAATCGAATCCTGTCGTGGGAAGAAATCGACGAGGACGAAAATGCGTCGCGGCTGATGCAGCATGCGCAGGCAGTCGGTGGGGCGATGCAGCAACCGGTTCGGGCCCGCGCCATGTCCCTCATCGGCGACGCCCAGAAATTTCGCGAACAGGAAAACTTCAAAGACGCACTCACCACTCTCGGGAAATGCGCCGACCTTCCGCTTAGCCGACGCGGTGCCGAACATGTCAAATGGGACCTCTCAGTCGTGTACTTGGAATATGGCCGCCAGCTGTACCGAAACAAGAAATATGAAGAGGCGCTGATTCAGTTCGAAACCGGCTGGGCACTCATTCCGAATACGAAATTTCAATACAACATTGCGTTGTGTGCTCAAAAACTCGGCGACAAGAAGCGTGCGATTCAGGCTTGCCAGCTCTATCTTGCGCGCCCTGAGGGCAATGCCGACATCAGGGATGTGATTGGGACGATCGTGCAGCTTTCTGAAGAGCTTCACACCGGCGCTGAAGCCACGCCGGAGGCGGCCAAGACCGAACAGAAACTGGCGGGCGACTTATATGTCGCCAAGAAGTGGGACGCAGCGATCGAGCACTTTCTCAAAGCGTTTCAGCTCGCTCCCCATCCCGATTTCCTTTTCAACATCGCCAAAGCCTACGAGCAGAGCGATCGACCCACGTTTGCGTATGACTACTGTGAGCAGTACCTGCAAAAAGTTCCTGGTGACGCCAAGGGCACGCAGCTGATGCAGGAGCTCAAGAGGCGATTCAAGCACAAGACCGAATAGGGCGCCGTAATGTTGGCTGCCGAGCTTGCAGGTGTGACAAAGCGCTACGGCGACAGCCAAGTGCTGAGCGACATTTCGCTCACCATCTCCGTGGGAGAATTTGTCGCATTGGTCGGGCGATCGGGGTCGGGAAAGTCGACGCTGCTCCACATTCTTGGCGGACTTGATCGCGAATTTGTCGGGTGTGCCACCGTGCTCGGATGCGAGTTCGCCAAGCTCTCCGATGGTGAGCTCGCTCGATTCCGCAATCATCAAGTAGGATTTGTTTTTCAAGCCTTCCATCTGATCGACGAACTGTCGGCGCTCGAAAACGCCGAGCTGCCCGGTCTTTTTGGCCACGAGCGCCATGCCGCGGTGCTCGCCGCCGAGGCACTGCAGCGAGTCGGGCTCGGTGATCGCATGGCAGCGCGTCCCGGACAATTGAGCGGTGGCCAGAAACAGCGAGTGGCGATCGCGCGCGCGCTGTTTGCGACCCCCAAATTATTGCTC
>JAHFDU010000177.1:0-414 GCA_023248835.1 Myxococcales bacterium
GACACTCTCGCCAGATCGCTGACTTCAGGATAGATCTCGACTCTGATTTTCGGCGGCCGTTCGCCGAAATCTTCACCGAGTGCAGCGTAGGCCTTCTCTAGCGCCTCAAGCGCATAGGGCACGAGCAGCCGATCTTTGCCTCCCGCGCGCAAAACAAAATGGCCGCCGGGCGATTCAAAGGATTCGTAGGCACGGGTAACCTCTGCCGTCGCCTGCGCCAGTTTGCGCAACTCCGCCACCTCGCCAAACGAACGTTCGGTCAGCGGCTCGAGCTGCTTTTGCGCGGCTTCATATTGACCGCGCAAAAACAGCAGATTTCCCTCGAGGAACAGGGTTGCCGGATCATCCGGTCGTTCGGATTGTATCTGCTCAATTTCAGCTTGCGCCTCTTCCAAGCGTGCGCTTTCGAGGAGG
>JAHFDU010000177.1:424-6074 GCA_023248835.1 Myxococcales bacterium
CGATAGGCGTGATCGGCCGCCGAATCGGTTCGCGCCGCAGCGACACTGGAAAGTAGTAATAGAACCACCGCTGCCCACGGCAGACACAAACCACCTCCGCTCGCCCTGAGCTTGTCGAAGGGCAATTTTTTTGCGCCCTTCGACTGCGCTGCGCTGCGCTCAGGGTGAGCGGTTTTGCAGCGACAGCCTTGGACCGCGCCTAGTCTCATTTCGCCAATTCCTCATAGTAGCGTTTCACTTTTTCTTCATAATGTGCCGGCGCTTTTCGCTTCATCGCCTCGAGCAGATCCTGACGAAACGCTTTGGGCGCCTGATATTCTTCGGCGCCCGGGATGCGCACCGGCTCCTTGTCCATGCCGCTTCGGCCCGACTGACGCTGTCGCTCCGATTTTTGCGCATCGGAAAGCTTGTTGAGCTCCGACAGCGCCTGCTCCTGCTGACGCACAGCGCGGCGTGCGTTGTGACCGCGCAGTTCGTTTTCTGCGCTCTTCATGTGGCCACCCGCCTGCTTAAGTCCGCGCGCCGCTTCGTCGCCTCCGCTCGGGCGCGACTGCCCCGACTTGGCCTTTCCCAGCTCTTCGGCCATCTCGCCGGCCTGTTTCTCTAGCGCTGCTTGGCGCCGCGAAAGCTCGTCGAGTTGGCGCTCTACGGCGGGCGAAGGCTTGGGCGCCTGCCGCGATGCTGCGTCGAGTTGGCGCGCGATTTCCGCCAGCTCTTGCGCGCTTTTCTCGACGTGCTGGCGCGATTCCGCATTCGGTTTGCGGGCGAAACGCTCTTGCATCTGCATCTCGTCGCCAAGCTGGCGCAGTTTGTCGCGCGACTCTTCGCTGAGCTGTCTGGCGTCGTCGAGATCCGGCTCTTTGAGCAATTTCTCAAGACTGTCGAGCTGTTTTTTTTCGCGCTCGATGCGCTGGTGCGCGCTCGACTGCGGAGACAGATCGCGCTCGGCTGCCTCCAGCTCTTTCTTGGCTTCGCCCACTTTCTTATTGGCGCGAGCAAGCTCGGCCTTGGTCTTTTCATCGAGCGCGTCGGTCTTGGCTTGGGCTTGATGCAAACTCTCGGTCTCGTGCGACAGATCGCCCTCGTCTTTGGCCAGATCGCTGATGCGGTTTTCAAGTTCGGCTTGCGCCTGATCTTCCGGCGACATTCTGCCCTGACGATACGAGTTCATGTCGCTGTCGAGCGATTTTTCCAAGTCGTCGAGCGACTTCTTGATGCGGTCAAGTTGCGCCATCGCCTGCGACATGTCACCCGAACCGAGCTGTTTTTTGAGCTCGGCCAGCTCCTCTTGCAAACCGCGATTCTTGATCGCTTCGCGATTCAAATATTCGGTCGGCAGTTCGCTCGCCAAGCGCGCGGCCTTCGATTGTAACTCCGCCATGCGTCGCTCAAGTTGAGCGAGCTGCCGCTCGATTTCGCGCTTCACCGCGTCGGACGGATGGGCGGCGTACTGCTTCATCAGCTCGCGCAAGTGCTGTTCCGCCTCTTTCATCTGCGCGCTTATCTGCGAAAGCTCTTCGAGTCGCGCGCGATTTGAGAGATCGTCGAGCGCGATGACGTCGCGTTCCAATTCGCTGACAATGTCGCGGCTTATCGAGATCACTCCACGTGCTTCGTCGCGCGGATGATTGGGAACCGCCAGCCGGCGCCGCACTTCGACGAGAAAATTTCCCTCGTGATCGACCTGATGGCCGAGGCGCTGATGCATTTCGGCGATCACCTGGAAGAGTCGCCCTTTTTTGGTGAGCGCTTCGATCCGAGTAAACAGTGGCATCATCTCTTCGGCACGGGCGTGGAGCGGAGAAAAAGTTTGCACCGCCCGCCCAACGTCGTTGTCGGCCTCCAGCCGATCGGCCAGATGTGAAAGCGCGCGCTCACGCAGCGCTTCGATCTCCGCGAACTTGAGCGCGCGATCGCCCGCCGGATCGTGTTTGCCAAGGTAGAAAGTGCGGGAGCGACCCACTTGCGCTGCCGGCACCGTGTCGTTGTCTTTGGCCTCAAGATAATAGGAGACACGACTGCCGGAGGGGGCTTCGATCTCGGTCACATCCCAGACGAATTTGTCGCTGACGTGGCGCGCGCCATCGTCGACGTGCTTGAGCAGCTGTCGATGCGGCGCTCCACTTCCGACCTGCCACACCAACTCAACATCGGAAAGCCCATAGTCGTCCTGCACCGAATAGCCGAGTTCGATCGGACGACTGCCATCGAGCTCGCCTTCGGGTGGCGCATACAATTCCACTTCCGGCGGGCGATCGATTTCGAGCTCGATGCGGTGCGGCTCCGGCTCGGCGACGCGCCGGCCAAAACGGCCGAGGACAAAACGATAACGGCCGCGCTGCCTGACGGTGAAATGGGCGCGCAGTGTTCGATCTTCGACGGTGGCTGCAATGTGCTGCGGATCATTTTGTCCCTCTTTGTCGAGGACAATTTCCGGTCGACCCGGAGCAATCAGCGCGGTTGCGGTGATTTCAACGTTGGTCCCAGGCAGCGCCAGAATCTGCCCAGTGCCGTCGCTGACTGCGCGCGGCGGCAGCTTGGTGTAGGCGGGGTAGGTGAGCAGCAACTTCAGGTCGGCAACAATCGGCTCTTTGGCCGCCTCGAGCGCCGGTGGGCCGGACAGTGCGAGCAGCGCCCGGCCAAGCCACAGCGGACGCCAGAACCCAAGAGCGAACGCCAAACCGGCGATCGCCGCAGCAACAACCAGTGCACGTTTTTTTTCGCGTCTGAGATCGATGAGTTTTTGTGTCTCTTGGACGTCAATCGTCCGTTCCACTCGCACCTGCAGCGCAGCGATGAGTTCAGGCGAAACCCCCAGCACCAGCCCTTGGTCGAGCTCTTTTCCGAGCTCGAGGGCCGACAGCAGCTCGCTTTTTTGGGTGTCGCGCGAAAGCAGCAACTGCGCCACCTGTTCGTCGCCCGAAAATTGATTCCACCCGCGACGCAACCGCGACGCTGCCCAAACGAGCGCGAGCACCGAAACGATACCCGCGACCGCCCGCCACGGCACCACTGGAAACGTCGCCGCGCCCGCGAGTACAAAAAATGCCGCGCATGCAATCACCAACCCGGCGAGAGTGATTTGAACGAGCAGCAGTCGAGCACGCAGCCGCCACCGCGCCGCGCGCAAGAATTGATCGACCGCCCGACTCTCACTCGACAGAGACACTCTTGCCTGATCTTGCCTGACCATCCGCCTAGTGCAAGTGCAACCGCCGCGATGAGCGCGATGAGCGCGATGAGTGGTTGCTCCTGCCGCCTTGCCGAGGGATAATAGAAACATGAAGTTCGCACGAATTACTGCTCAACTGGATATTTGCACGGGCAAACCCCGCATTCGGAATTTGCGCTTTCCGGTTTCCCGTCTGCTTGGGAGCACTCCCTTTGTCTTCGGCTATGATCCGCCTCGATGAGCGCGACACTTATCGACGAACGCGTGATTACCACCATTTTTGATGGATCGCGGCCGACGGCGCGGCACTTGCGCAAGAGCAAAGTTGTGGTGCTGACCGGCGCCGAGGTAGGCCGCGAGCTCGAGATCGTCAAGTCGCGCGTCACCGGTGGCCGCAGCGTCGTCAATGATCTGGTACTCAGCGACAAGGCGATTTCCGGCACTCATTTTGAGATTGTCGCCCAGGATGACGGCTATCGCTTGCGCGATTTGGATTCGACCAACGGCATCCATTGCGGCGATCTGCGCGTGCGCGATGTGACCTTGCGGCCTGGGCTGCAATTTCGAGTCGGCCACAGCGAATTGCGCTTTGTCCCGACGGAAGAGATCGTCGAGATCGCGCTTTCGCAAGACGACCGTTTTGGCGGCGTCATCGGAACATCGCTGCGCATGCGCGAGATATTTGCAACCTTGGAAAAAGTGGCGCCTTCGGATTTGACTGTTCTGCTGACTGGAGAGACCGGCAGCGGCAAGGAGCGAGTTGCGCGCGCGCTACATCGTGCTTCCCCGCGCAGCGCCAAGCCGTTTGTCGTCCTCGACTGCGGTGCGATTCCGAAAGACCTCATCGAATCGATTTTGTTTGGCCACGAAAAAGGTTCGTTTACTGGCGCCGCCGGGCAGCACCGTGGCTGTTTCGAGCAGGCGCACGGTGGGACGATTTTTCTCGACGAGATCGGCGAACTCGACCTGGCGCTCCAGCCCAAGCTATTGCGGGTGCTCGAGAACCACGAGCTCAAGCGCGTCGGCGGCGAGCACACCATTCACGTCGACGTCCGAGTGGTGGCGGCGACCAATCGCGATCTGCGCGCCATGGTCGCCGCGAGCACGTTCCGTGAAGATCTTTATTTTCGTCTCTCGGTGATCCAGCTCGAACTGCCGCCGCTGCGCGAACGTCGCCAAGACATCGAGCCTCTCGCGCTTGTGCTTCTCCATGACCTTTGCGAAAAACGTCGTGCTGCGGGGGGGCCGGTACTGGCCTTTTCTCCTGAGGCGCTGGAGCTGCTGCGGCAGCATTCGTGGCCTGGAAATGTGCGCGAGCTCAAGAATGTGATCGAGCGTGCCGCGTCGCTGTGCGAAGGAACGGTCATCAAGCGCGACGATCTGGTTCTTAGCCGTTCGGAGAAGGCGAACACCCACGGCTCGGTGCCGCCCTATGCGTTGATGTCCGATCTCAGCTTCAAAGAAGCCAAACAGCAAGTGGTTGATCATTTTGAGGTTGTTTACCTAAAAGCGCTGCTCGATCGCCACGATCGAAATATCACTCGCTCGGCGAACGAGGCCGGCCTTACTCGTTACCATCTGCGCGAGCTGCTCAAACGTCACGGTCTCGCCAGTCCGCGTGATGTGGAGTGAGTGACGTCTTTGCGCTGACGTCGGCGTCACGCAGTTTTTTTGCCGCCGCGGCTCGTCGTGCTGCCGTCGAGCTTGGCCTGTTTTCGGCCCTGCCCTGTTCTGACCAAGAATTGGCAGAGCGGCTCGGCTTGCCTTCGCCACGACTGCGCCCGTTGGTGCGCGCGCTACGCAAAGAGGGGCTGCTCGACCCAGCAGCAGCGCTGAGTGCTGCTGCCCGAGTGAGCGACGAGGGGTGGGGACGCCTCGGCGAAGTCATCCGCCGCGATCGCCCACTTGATACCACCGCCTACACCTGCAGCTGGCATGAGCATCTCAGTCAAGCCGGTGAAGCGGCGGCCAAAGAGCTGGCGCCGTGGCTATTCGAGCTTGATAGTTCGCACACGCTGCTCGATCTCGGCGGCGGACTTGGCACCTATGCGCGTCCGTTTGCGGCGCTGGGAGGTCGCGCCACAGTGGTTGATCGGTCTGAGATCGTCGCGCAAGCCAAGAGCGCTGCCGGAGTCACTTTTGTCGCCGACGATATTTTTCACACCGACCTCGACGGATTCGGCGTGGTTCTGCTCTCGAACGTGCTTCACTTGTACGGTGCCCACGAGTGCGCGCAACTGTGCATGCGGGCACGACAACTCGGCCACAGTGTCGTGGTCAAGGATTTTGATCTCGCCTCGTCAGCGGGAACGTGGTTTGCGGTCAATATGGCACTTTACACCGAGGCTGGCGATGTCCACGACTCGGCGCAAATTGCCGAGTGGCTGGGCGGCGCCGAAATAAAATCGCTCGGCGATCACGTGCTGATTTGGAAATGATGATTTGCGCTCTTGTCATTTGGTCCACCTCTCGACGGAT
>JAHFDU010000177.1:6084-7908 GCA_023248835.1 Myxococcales bacterium
GCTTCATTGGGCGAACATCTTTCAGTGCTTATGCGGCGGACATGTCGTGTGCTTGTTACAGCCGATCATGCCGCGGTTGCATCGAGGAACAACGCCATGCTACAAGCCGCTTAATGATTCGACTCTGTGTGCTCTTGCCGGCTTACAACGAAGACCGTGTGATTGCTCAGGTCGTCGCCGACGTGCAACGCGTCGCCATTGACGGCGTAGCGCTGCAAACGCTAGTGGTGAGCGACGGCTCAACCGACAACACCGTAGCTCAAGCGGAAGCGGCGGGCGCTACAGTCGTGTCGCATCCGGTGAACCTTGGCGTCGGTGCTGCCTTTCGCACCGGCATCGCGTGGGCGCGTGAGCAGGGCTTTGACGCCCTCGTCCACATGGACTCGGACGGGCAGCTCTTGCCGAGTGAAATCCCTTCGTTGTGGGCGCCAATCGCTCGCGGCGCAGCGGACTTGGTGGTTGGTTCTCGTTTTCTGTGCGAGCGGCCAGGTGGACTCGATCGTTGGAAGGCGCTCTCGCTGACCACCGCCGCGCGCACGGTAGGTCTTTTGACCGGCGCTCCGATCACCGACCTGTCCTGCGGCTTCCGTTGCATGACGCGCAAGATCATGGACGTAGTCCATCCGACATTCAATTACGACTACATTCAGGAAACGCTACTGCAAGCGATCGCGGCAGGCGCGCGCATCGTCGAAGTTCCAGTGACGGCACTCTACGGTGAGTCCTTTCACCAGGCGGGCTTGAGTGCGCGCCCCTTTCAGTACGGCCGCCGCTTCCTCTGGTTGACCGGCTGGTCCCTCGGTACTTTCTACGCAAAACGAGCGCACGATCTATTTCGTCCCACGCAATGAAGCGTGGCCTTGAAGCGGCAGCCGTGTTGGTTCTTTTTCTGGCCGGAGCTGCCTTTCGCTACAAACTCGTCAGCCATTGGGTATTCGCCGGCTCGGACAGCTACGGCTACGTCAAGATCGCGGATGAGTTATCGGTGCGCCATCACTTCGCGCTCGCGCCCCCACCCGCGCCTCTCTATTGGGCGCGGCTGCCACTGTACCCGCTGTTTATCGCCGCGGTAGGTGGCAACACGACGCTGGGCAACATCCAGTGGTTGCGCATCGAATACGCCCAGCTCATTGTCGATCTATGCGGCTCTGGCCTGCTGGCGTGGGCGGTGGCGCGACGGCTAGCCGGAAAGTTGGCCGGGCTTCTCGCTCTCGCACTGGTCATGCTCTATCCGATTACAGCGCTGTTTGTGGCGACAGCGCTGACGGAGACTCTGGCGATGACGCTCACGCTGGCGGCGATTGCGCCCCTGGTGCTGATGACTAGCCACTGGCGTTTTTTTTTCTCCGGTGCGGTGGTGGGAATCGCCACGCTGCTGCGCGCCGATTCCATTTTGTTAGCGGTCGCACCAGCGGTGGCGATCCTCTCTCAACCTGATCACCGACTGCGCGCTGGCTGGCTGGTGCTCGCAGGTTTCGCCTTGGCGTTTGCACCCTGGCCGGTGCGCAACCTCATGCAATTTGGCAAGCCCCATTTGTTTGGTGCGCACCTGTCGCGATTTTCGCAACCGGTCGATCATTCCTCCGGCTATTGGAACTGGCTCCGCACTTGGGGCAAAGACTGGGTCGCGTTCAGCACACCGCAAGCCTGTTTCTATGACTCCGATTGTGCACTGAGCGCCGCCGATCTATCTGCCTATGGCGCGTTTCGTCACGCCGACGACAGCACCGCGGTGGCGCAACTGCTCGCACGCCGCGCCGCCAAAGGCCGCGCCCAAGAGATCTCGGACGGTTTTGCCGCGCTGGCACAAGCACGGATTCGGCC
>JAHFDU010000453.1 GCA_023248835.1 Myxococcales bacterium
AACCAAATGAGGGCATGCGTATCGGTGACTGCCGATCGCCCCACTATCTTTTCACTTTCTTCGAAGAGAATGTCCGCAGTTTTTCTCGCCAATGTTGCGCTTGCGGCGCTCGCAGCTCCTCCACCAGCAGCTCTGGCGAGGTCAGCGCGCGCGCGCTCCCTTGCAGCTTGAAGGTACTTGAACCAGGGCGGGCACGTTCGAGCTGCTCTACGTAGTTGAGCCCGATCAGCACCGCTTCGCTGGTCACATCGCGCCGGCCAATCACCACGCGTCTGCCGCTATTGGCAACCACCTCATCAAATAGGTCAAATAGCTGTTTTCGTGCGGCTGATATCAACATCCGTTTTGCCATGACAGAGAAAATAGTAACATATGTACGTCGTGTTGTACAACTTGTTTTTGAGGTCGGAGACTGGCAATTGCCGCCGCGATCGTGTAATTCATCCACGTGGAGCGGCCGTCGAAAAAAGAGGTGATGGAGGTGCTGCTTCAGCAGTCTGAAGCGCGCGTGCATTTGGATACTCGCAAGTCCGACGTGGTGGTACCGGGCCACCTGCGTTCGGCTGCGCATCTCTGTCTCGACTACAGTTATAATTTCACTCCGCCGATCTATGATTTGGCGCTCGACGAGCGCGGCGTCTCGGCGACGCTGTCGTTTTCGCGCATGCCTTTTCTCACCTTTGTGCCGTGGGACGCGGTGTTTTGCATCGTCGATTTTTCCGGCCGCGGCATGGTCTGGGAGGAGAATCTCCCAGCTGAACTCCAAGGCACGCTCGCCGCGGTTGCAACGCCACCGCCGGCGACGCCGACTCCAGCACCAGCGAAAGCAGCTCGCCCTTCCCATCTAAAGTTGGTGAAATAGCAGACGCTCCGTATCCCCCCTTACCCAGTCACTTTGGCGGTTCGCTGATTTCGCGACAGATGGGCGCGGCGCCGCCGCGAATGAGCTGAACGGACGTAAGCCACCGATCGAGAAGATCGCGGGTTTTCTCGTCACCCCACCACTGCACGAAAACGTAATTAGCTTGGCCACTGCAAAGCGGAATCAGGCTTGCTCGTAGCCATTGACCAATCCCGGAAATCGCCCAAGTCCGGCGCTGTCCCGGGAGGCCAGCCACGGTAACCAAACTGTCCTGAAGAGAAGTAAGAGAGCTCCCCTTTGGCAACGCCTGCGCGAAGCCCTTCGAGAGTCCGTCAAAGAACTCGGCGCTCGGCTGTTTGCCGGGGACAAACATCAGTATCCCAAGCCCGACAGGCGACTGCCTCCTCATGGCAAATTCGGCTTGCGGAACATCGGTGGTCGCGGAAAAACCGGCCAGCACCGGAAAAGTCACCCCGAGCCTCTCGCTCGTATAGATACCGTTGGCTATTTTTCCGCGCTGCGCCAGCTCCTCGGCGTAGAGTTTAGGGATATGAACAACGCCAAGCGGTGGCAACGCCGTTCGTGGCGCTTTCGGCAATCCCAGCAATGTTTTTCGCATCGATCTCTCCGAAATCCTCTTATCGCTTGTTCATTTTGGACGGAACTCAGCCCTGGATGCGGACGGCGGTGAAACTGGGATTTCCTGGGCAAGGGGGATGCAATTTGCGTAGTTCGACTTCGATTTTTGCGGTCGGCCAACGCTGCTTGAGCGCGCCCAACATCGCGCCGGCGACCGACTCGAGCAGGCGGTGCGGGTCTTTGGTGCCGATCTCGACGACAAGATGGCAGACTTCGTAATAGTCGACGGTGTCGCTTAAGCGATCGGTTTCGACCGCACGCCCGACCGGCAATTCAAGATCAACGTCGACTTGAAAGCGACGCGTGCTGCGTCTTTCGGCCGCGCTGGCGCCGTGGTTGCCTTGAAACTCGATGTTGCGAACGTGGATGTGACCGTTCATGGCGCTGCATCCCGCCTGACGGTGGCAAACAGCCCGAGTGGCTTTCGGTCAGTAAAAAAGTATAGATAAAGATGGTACATCCCGACGCACAGCGCCGCCGCCAACGCCGCGCCGGTGGTCAAGAGCGAGGCGTACAGCGCATAGCCAAACCCGATGCGCACGCCGTCGGCATGCAAAATCATCGCCGCGACAAAGCCAACCCCACCGACGAGCACCAGCAACGAAGCCAGTCCGACCAGCACCAGGATCGCTTTCATCCGTCGCCTTGGGTTTGCAGCTCTTCCGCCTCTTCGTCGGTCATGCGCTCCATCTTGCGCTTGATGATCTGACGTTTGACCGGACCGACATAATCGATAAGCAGACGATTATTGAGATGGTCGTCCTCATGCTGCAAGGCGCGGGCAAAAAGATTTTCGCCCTCAACGACAAATTCTTTACCGTCG
>JAHFDU010000454.1 GCA_023248835.1 Myxococcales bacterium
ACGAGTTCTCCAGCATCGGTGGCCCCGGGGAGCGGCGGATTTGCTCCTCGCAGTAGGCTGGGGCGGCAAGACACGCTGAGAAGCAGCACGGTGACTGTCGTCAAGGGTGTGCGCATGGTCGCATCGTATGACAAGCTTTCAAAAGTTTCCACAGAAAACTTACCAATGTAAACTCATCGATGAAAATCAATATTTTAGAGCAATTTTCAGGTCGTATTTTAAGGCTTGGCCTCAGACCTGGAGCGATGGATGCGGCCGGTGATGACAATTCAAGAGAATCGAAATTGACAGCGACCCCTCGGTCGCGATACCACCTGCCACCATGTCCATGATCGATTCGAATGACCTGCGCAAGAACGTGAAGATTTTGGTCGACGGCAATCCCTACGTTGTTGTCGAGTCGCAGTTCGTCAAGCCCGGCAAGGGCGCGGCGTTCACCCGCACCAAAATGAAGAATTTGCTCACTGGCGGCGTGATCGAGCGCAACATTCGTTCGGGCGAGAAACTTGAAGAGGCCGACATCGAAGAGCGCGAGATGACGTTCCTCTACAAAGAGGGCGAAGATTTTGTTTTCATGGACGCCAAGAATTACGAGCAGACCTACGTCAATAAGCAGACGCTGGGCGACGACTGGCGCTGGCTCAAGGATCAAATGAGCTGTCACGTGATGTTTTACAACGGCCGTCCGATCGGCATCACGCTGCCGAATTTCGTCGAGCTGCAGGTGACCCATTCCGAGCCGGGAGTCAAAGGTGACACTTCGTCCGGCGCGATGAAACCGGCGACACTTGAAACCGGCGCCACCGTCAACGTTCCGCTGTTCGTCAACGAAGGCGACACGCTTCGTATTGACACCCGTTCGGGTGAATATTGCGAACGGGTCAAAGCCTAGAAAAGTTCTCCACGGAACGGGAGCGGCTGGCACCTCGGCTGAAGAATCTGCAATCGCGCGCTCGGCTGCTAGGCGCGATACGACAGTTTTTCGTGGCACGCGACTTCGTCGAGATTGAAGCGCCGATCTTGGTTCCGTCCCCAGGCCTGGAACTGCATCTCGATGCCTTTGCTGTCGAGAATCACTACCTCATCACCAGTCCTGAATACCAGATGAAGCGACTGCTCGCCGGCGGTATGGAACGCATTTATTCGCTCGGCAAAGTGTTTCGTCGCGGCGAGAACGGGCGCCACCACAATCCGGAATTTACCATGCTCGAGTGGTATCGCAGCGGTGTACAGTGGCAGGCCATCGCCGATGACGTTGAAAAGTTGGTGAGCGATTGCGCACGCGCCCTTTGCGGAACGACTGTGGTGCGCGGCGTCGATTTTACGCCGCCGTGGCAGCGTCTGACCGTGCGTGACGCATGTCTACAATTCGCAAGGGTTGCAATCGAGGGTGGCGAATCGCCCGCCGATTTGCGAAAAAAAATTCGCGCTGGTGGTTGGAGGGCGCCCGACGATGGCGATTTTTCGGATCTTTTTTTTACCCTGTTTCTCGACGCGGTGGAGCCACGCCTGCCGAGCGAGAGACCGATTATTTTGTATGACTGGCCGCGCCCTCTGTGTGCACTGGCTCGGGTGAGTCCTTCTAACCCGAACGTAGTGGAACGATTTGAGGCCTACGCTGGCGGCATCGAACTTTGCAATGCGTTTGGCGAGCTCATTGACCCGATTGAGCAGCGCGCTCGCTTGCAAGCCGATGTCGCGGCGCGACACCAACGCGGCCTTCCGATTTATCCCGTCGACGAGCGGTTTCTCGCTGCTGTCGGTGAAATGGCACCGGCTTCGGGCGTGGCGCTCGGCGTCGATCGCTTGGCGATGCTGCTTCTCGGTACCACTGAGATTCGCGACGTATTGGCATTTGCCTTCGACGAACTCTAGGATGCAGGCAATGACTTCGCGCCGATCAGAAAATCCGCTGACCAAAGAGTTTTGGATCGGAGATGCGGATGCGCGTGTACTGGCGCTGTTTCGCATTCTACTCGGCAGCACGGTGCTCTTCGATGTCGTCGATCGCCTGCGCGACTTCACTTTTTTCTACACCGATTCAGGATTTGCTCCTCGCGGGGCGTTCCTCGAGAACATGGCGCGGGTGTGGCGCTTCTCGCTGATGGACACCGTCGGGAGGCCGTCGCTCTGTCTCGGGTTCGTGCTCTGCGGCACGCTCGCAACGCTCGCCTTCACCGTCGGCTATCGCACCCGCATCGCCAGCATCGCACATTGGCTGTTTGTGCTTTCGCTGCATGAGCGCAACTGGATCATTCTCGATGGTGGCGACACCCTGATTCGGGTGGTTTCGTTTTGGGCGATGTGGGCCGATC
>JAHFDU010000178.1 GCA_023248835.1 Myxococcales bacterium
GTGCGGCGCTTCAACTGGTTCAACTGGACCCGCCGCTACGAAGAGAACCAGGGCATGTTCCAGCTGCAGCACAATCCCGAAGTCACGGTGCGCGACCGCGGCGTGATGGAAAAGTGCAGCTACTGCGTGCAGCGCATTCGCAACAAAGAGATCGAAAAGCGCGTCACTTCGGCGCAGGCGAAACGTCTCGACCCGAATAGTCAAGTGAGCGACCGCATCGAAGACGGCGAAGTGGTGAGCGCCTGCCAGCAGGCCTGCCCGACCGGAGCGATACAATTTGGATCGCTGACGCACGAAAATTCGCTGATGGTAAAATGGCGCAACTTGAAACAGCGCTACGACGTGCTGCACGACGTCGGTACCCGGCCGCGCACGGCATATCTGGCGCGCATCAACAATCCTAACCCGGCTCTTGAGGCCAAAAAACACGGTGGCGGACATGGCGGCTGAGGCAATAATGTCGAGCGACGCCCTCATCCTCGGCAATCCAACCGACGCAGAGCTGAGCGATCAGCTGCTGTCGCCGGCCTGGACCCCGAAACACAAGCTGTGGGGCCTGGCATTTACGATTACCGGCGCCGGCGCCTGCATGCTGTTTTTCTTTGCCGGTTGGTCGATCGTCACCGGCATCGGACTGTGGGGCAACAACGTTCCGGTCGGTTGGGCGTTCGACATCATCAACTTCGTCTGGTGGATCGGCATCGGCCACGCCGGCACTTTCATTTCGGCCGTGCTGCTCTTGCTCGAGCAGAAATGGCGCACGTCGATCAATCGCTTCGCCGAAGCGATGACCCTGTTCGCGGTCATGCAGGCCGGTCTGTTTCCGCTCTTGCACATGGGGCGGCCGTGGTTCGGATACTGGATTTTTCCCTATCCGGCAACGATGAAAACCTGGCCCAATTTTAAAAGCGCGCTGCCCTGGGATGCGGCAGCAATTTCGACCTATTTTACGGTTTCGCTGCTGTTCTGGTACATCGGCCTGATTCCCGACTTGGCGTCGCTGCGCGATCGCGCCCCGAAAAAAATCCAGCGCGTGATCTACGGCATCTTTGCCCTCGGCTGGCGTGGCTCGGCTGATCACTATCGTCACTATCGTTTGATTTACGGCATGTTCGCAGGCCTGGCGACGCCGCTGGTGCTCTCGGTGCACAGCATCGTGTCCTGCGACTTCGCCACGTCGGTGGTGCCGGGTTGGCACTCGACTATTTTTCCGCCCTACTTTGTCGCCGGCGCGATTTTCTCGGGCTTTGCCATGGTGCTGACGCTGATGATTCCAGCGCGCAAGATTTTCTCCATGGAAAACGTCATCACCATGAAGCACGTCGACAACCTGTGCAAAATGATCTTGGTGACTGGGCTCATCGTCACCTACTCTTACTTTTGCGACTTCTTCGTTGCCTGGTACGGCGGTGAAGCGCCCGAGCTTTACACCATGATGGACGCGCTCTTGTTCCGAAAAGGGCCGCACTGGGAAATCTTCTATCTCACCGTTTTCTGCAACTGCATCGTTCCCAATATGTTTTGGTTTAGGTGGTTTCGCCAGAATCTTTACGTGGTGTGGGGCATCTCCATTCTGGTCAACGTCGGCATGTGGGGCGAGCGCTTTTCGATCATCGTGCTTTCCTTGCAGCGCGATTTTCTGCCGTCGGCCTGGGCCACCTACAATCCGACCTATGTCGACTGGGGAATTTTTACCGGAACCATTTTCTTCTTCAGCTTTCTCTTTATTCTGTTTTTGCGCTTCGTGCCGTTTGTTCCGCTGATGGAAGTCAAGGAGCTCAAGCACGAAATGCACCATCACCAGGAGAGCCACTAATGGAAGGCGGCGTTTTTGGCGAGTTTGAAAACGGCGAAAAGCTGGTCGCGGCGGCGCGCGCGTTCAAGCAAAAAGGCTACGCGCGCATGGATGCGTTTATGCCCTGCCCAGTGCATGGCATTGAAGACGCGCTCGGCCTCAAGCGTTCAAGACTCGGTTGGGCGGTGTTTCCTATAGCGATGGTGGCAGTCATCAGTGTGATGAGTGCGATGTGCTGGCTCAACGGCACCGACATTTTTGGCGGCTACCATCTCAACGTCGGTGGCCGCGGCGGGTTTTCGTATCCTGCTTATGTGCCGATCACTTTTGAAGCGGGAGTAATGACTTCGGCTCTCTCTGGCTTGCTGCTGCTCTTTTATGTTTGCGGTTTACCGCGACTGAGTCATCCCGCCTTCGACGCCGGCAACTTTGAGCGTGCCACGATTGATCGCTTCTATATCGGAGTCAGTGAGCAAGACGGCAAGTTCAACGGCGAGACGACAAAAAAAGAGATGAAGGAGCTTGGCGCCGTGAGCGTCTCCTTAGTACCGGGAGACAAGCCATGAAGTCTCTTTCCTTCGCACTTGCAATGTTCGCGCTTGGTGGTTGTCAAGGCGTGCTTCCAGAGCCCGATTTCGAGCGCATGATTTGGCAGCACCACTATTTGCCGTTTCAGACCGCGCCCTATTTTGCCGACAAACGAGTGATGCGGCCGCTGGTCCCGGGCACCGTGTCGTTCGGTACGGTGATCGGCAAGCCCGATCTTACCGAGGGCATGGTCGATGGCAAATACGTCGAGCACTTTCCGATCAAGGTCACCCACCCGGTGCTCGAGCGCGGACGCAACCGCTTCGAAATTTTTTGCGCGGCTTGCCACGGCATGCGCGGCGACGGCGTCTCGGAAGTGGCGAACAACATGGAGCTGCGCCGACCGCCGGTGCTCACCACCGAGCGGGTGCGTGGATTTGCCCCCGGCCGCATTTTTCGCATCGCCAGTTATGGTTACGGAATTATGCCGTCGTACGCACACGAGCTGTCGACCGAAGATCGCTGGGCAGTGGTCGCTTACGTCAAGGCGCTCGGCCTCAGCCAAGAGATTGCGCTTAATCAGCTGCCTCCGGCGGTTCGTCAAGAGGCAGAAAGGAATCTTCCTAAATGAGTGTGGAAGTGGCGAGCGAGACGCCTAAACCATTTACCGGTGGCACCACGCTGCTCGGAGGTGCAGCGGTGGTGGGTATCGCTGGCTTGGCCGGGCTTGGGACGATTTGGGGCAGCGACCAGTTTTATTATTCTTATCTCATCGGCTACGCCTTCACGCTCACCATCGTCATGGGGTCGCTGATCTTTCTCATGATCGTGCACGCGATGGGCGCGACTTGGCCGACGGCGATTCGGCGTCTACCGGAAGCGGTGGTGAGCACCATGCCGCTCTTGGCAGTCGGTGTGGTTCCGATCTGGATGGGCACCAACAACTATCCGTGGATGCATCTGAAGGACTTTGCCAAGTTTCAAGAGACGCTGCACGTGCTCAACCACAAAGCGATGTACATGAGCGAAAACGGCTTTCGGACGCGCGCGGTGATCTGCGTTGTCACCTGGACGTTGTTTGCCGAATATTTTCGCCGTTCGTCGCTCAAACTCGATTCGCAGAGCGATCCAGCGCTCAAGCACCAACTCAAAGTGGTGGCTTCGGTAGGACTTCCAGTGGTCGGACTCTCGTTCACTTTGGCGGCGTTCGACTGGGTGATGTCACTTTCGGCCGATTGGGCTTCGACGATGTTTGGCGTTTACTTTTTCGCCGGCGGTTTTCTCTCTTCCTTCGGCCTGATGGCGATCAACCTGACGCTGTGCAAGCGCGCAGGTTTTTTGCAGTCGGTCAATGATTCGCACGTCTGGTCGATCGGTCGCTTGATGTTTGCCTTCACCGTTTTTTGGGCCTACATCTCGTTTTTTCAGTTCATGCTGATCTGGATCGCCAACAAACCGGCCGAGACGGTTTGGTATCTGCTGCGCATTCAGCCCGACTATCGCTGGGTGCCGTACACTCTGATGTTAGGTCATTTTGCGCTGCCGTTCTTTTTTCTTTTGTGGTACCGGCTCAAGCGAAATCTGAAAGCGCTGACCGCGATCGCCGCATGGAATCTGGCGATGCACTTTATCGACATTCACTGGATGATCGGCCCGATGCGCCACTGGCAAGACCATATCGGGACGATTCCGAAAGCAGCGGATGCTTTTATGTGGACCGATTTTGCCGCGGTCGCAGCGGTCGCTGGCCTGGCCATAGCGGTGGCGGTGTTTCGCCAGCGCGGCAAATTTTTGGCGCCAATCAAAGACCCGCTTTACGAAAACGCGCTGAGGTATGACAGCCGATGAGTGATCATGCGCACACTGCTCCAGGTGAACAGGCCGAAGAGGTCGACAATCTACCCAATCGCGGCGTGATTATCGTCATCGCTGCCACCACGTTTGCCACCGTGGCGCTGATTGGTGTTGGTTGGGCGGCACTTGAACTATTCAAGAATGAGTTCCGTCCGCCCGATGTGGCGCCGTGGAATCAGAAAGAGGGCCAGTTTCCCGAGCGCAATCTGCCGGCGCCGCATCGTGCCGCCAACATACGCGCCCATCTTTTCAATACCGAAAAAGAGCGGCCGCGCTTGGCCGAGTCGCAGCGCGCCCATCTCGACAGCTACGACTGGGTCGACAAAGAAAAACGGACGGTCCATGTTCCGGTCGAGAAAGTGTATGAGCTGGTGATTGAGCAGGCGGCAAATGGCGCCGGCGGCGCTGGCCCAAAGAGCGGCAAGCACAGCAAGCATGACGGTGCCAAGGATGAATAGGTACGTAAGCGTCCCGCTCATCCTGAGCGACGCGCAGCGAAGTCGAAGGGCTGCGAATGATCAACATTCGCCCTTCGACAGGCTCAGGGCGAGCGGAACTCAGTGGTTTTGCTTCGTGCTGGCGTTGCTTGTTCCGGCGCTGAGCTATGCAGCGATCGGAGATGCCTATTCGGGCGCCGACGCGCGCAATCCGATGTCGATTGAAGTCGACGAGCACCTTGGTCAATCGGTTCCGCTCGATTTGCGGTTCATCAATCAAGATGGCCAAAGTGTTCGCCTCGGCGACTACCTTGCCGACGGCAAGCCGTTGGTTCTGACGATGGCCTATTTTCACTGCCCGATGTTGTGCGACATGGTGCTGCGCGACATCGGCCAGGGGTTTTCGAAATTCGGATTCACGCTCGGCAAAGAGTATCGCGCGCTGACGATTTCAATTGACCCGACCGACACCGCGCCCGAGGCGCGACTCAAGCAGGGGCAGTTGATGCAGGCGATGAATCGCCCGGAGGCAGCTTCGAGTTGGCCGTTTCTGACTGGGGCAGAGCTGTCGATTGTCAGCCTGACGCAGCGCCTCGGTTATCGCTACGTCTATGATCCAAAGACCAAACAGTACGCTCATCCTGCCGTCACCATCGTGCTGTCGCCAACGGGAAAAATCACTCGCTATCTGTACGGCGTACCGTTTTCGACTCGCGATTTGCGGCTGGCACTCGATGAAGCAGCACAAGGAACCATCGGCACCTTGGTCGATCGCGTGCTGATGACCTGTTTTCGCTACGACCCGACGACGCGTCGCTACGGATTACTGGTCAAAGGAGTGATGAAAGGGGGCGCGGCTTTTTTTGGCGCCCTGGTATTTGGACTGCTTGCCATCATGTGGCGCCTTGAGCGCACGCGCCGGAGCCAAGTATGAACGAGTGGTTAAGACAGCTGCTGTTCTTGCCGCCGCAGGCGTCGACCTTCGCCAAGGAGATCGACGGTCTGCACTACATGGTCATCTTGACCACGATGGCGGGAGCCACCCTGATCACGATCGTTGGTGGCCTCTTGATGATTCGCTATCGCTCGCGCGACGGCAAGCCACCCGAGGGGCGCGACCCGCACTGGGTGCTGCCGTTTTGGAGCGAGGCGCTGGTGTCGATCGTTCTGCTCGGCATTTTTCTAATCTGGTGGGTGATCGGCTTTCGGCAGTTTGTCGAGTTACGTGTGCCGCCCAAGAATACCATCGATATCTACGTCACTGGCAAACAGTGGATGTGGGAGTTTTCCTATCCCGAAGGGCAACACTCGATCGCAAAGTTGGTGGTGCCGGCCGGACGCCCGGTCAAACTCATTATTACTGCTCGCGACGTGCTTCATAGCGTGTTTATTCCCGATTTTCGAGTCAAACAAGACGCCGTTCCCGGCCGCTATACAACGTTATGGTTTGAAGTGAAGGAGCCCGGCGCCTACCCAATTTTCTGCGCCGAATATTGCGGCACCAACCATTCGTCGATGCGCGGCGAAGTGATTGCGCTCCTGCCCGAAGACTACTCACGCTGGCTCCAGGCCGACACGCCGAGCATTAAAGTTGCCGGCAACAACTACATGGAGCCGGCCAACTACGAATTGTTTCCGCAGCCCGAAGCGGTGAGTTTGGCGCGGCAGGGCGTGCAGGTGGCCGGAGCGCTCGGCTGTTTGCGCTGCCACACCCTCGATGGCACTGAACATATCGGACCGAGTTGGGGTGGAATGTACGGCGCTACGGTTCCGCTCGTCGGTGGCGGCCAGACCATCGCGGACGAAGCCTTCCTCACCGAGTCGATGATGGATCCGATGGCCAAGATTCATGCGGGCTATCGCGCGGTGATGCCGAGCTATCACGGCTTGATGAAGCCGGGCGAAACCGCGGCCATCGTCGAGCTTATTAAGTCGCTCAAGCAGGTTGCTGCTAAGCCGGCGACGCCGATGCCGGTAGACAGTGTTCCTCGACTAGAACAGGCGGCCAAGCACGCCTCTGCAGGAGAAAACTTATGAGCGCCGCGCACGACGACGTAGATTATTTGAGGGCCGACGCTGGCGTGATGTCTTGGATTGGGACGCGTGACCACAAACGCATCGGCATTATGTTTCTCATCGCCACCACCCTGTTCATGTTCTTGGGCGGCATCTTTGCGCTGCTGGTCCGTCTTGAACTGCTGACCCCCGATCGAACGATCATGGACGCCACTACTTACAATCGCATGTTCACCCTGCATGGCGTGGTGATGGTTTTCATGTTCATGATTCCCGCCATTCCGTCGTCGTTTGGAAATTTCTTGTTGCCGATCATGCTCGGCGCCAAAGACGTCGCCTTTCCGCGCATCAATTTGGCCAGTTTCTATTTTTATCTCGGCGGGGCCAGTCTAGCGCTCGGCGGAATGTTTTTCGGCGGTACCGATACTGGCTGGACTTTTTACGCGCCCTACGCGGCGCAGAGCACCACTGCGGTGTTGCCGGTCGGGCTTGGCATATTTCTGATGGGCATGGCGTCGGTGCTCACCGGCCTCAACTTTATCGTCACCGTTCACATGATGCGGGCCAAGGGGCTCAAGTGGAATCATTTGCCACTGTTTGTGTGGGGTATCTATTCGACCAGTATCATTCAGCTGCTGGCGACGCCGGTACTGGCTCTCACCTTGCTCTTGGCGGCGCTGGATCATACTTTCAAGCTCGGCATTTTTGATCCCGCCGTCGGTGGCGACCCGGTGCTTTTTCAACATCTGTTTTGGTTCTATTCGCATCCCGCGGTCTACATCATGATTCTGCCGTCGATGGCGGTGATTTCAGAAGTGGTGACCACTTTTACTCAGAGCAAGCCGGCGGCCTACTACGCGATTGCGTTTTCGTCGATCGGTATTGCGCTGATCGGTTTTCTCACTTGGGGCCACCATCTTTTTACCTCGGGCATGTCGGAGTTTGACGCCGGCGTGTTCGGCATCTTATCGATGTGGGTCGGTATTTTTTCGGCGATCAAAGTGTTCACCTGGTTGGCGACTCTTTATAAGGGATCGATCCATTTCAATACTCCGATGCTTTACTTTCTCGCCTTCCTGTTTCTGTTCGTTTTCGGCGGCATGACCGGTATCGCATTGGCGACCCAGTCGCTCGACATCCACTGGCAAGACACTTACTTCGTTGTCGCCCATTTCCACTTCATCATGGTCGGCGGC
>JAHFDU010000179.1 GCA_023248835.1 Myxococcales bacterium
TCTGGGCAGCGCCGAGCCCGACTGACACCAAGCGCAATCAAATTTTTGAGCTCTGGGTCGACACTGCCCAGCCAGGTGAGGAAAGGTCGGATGCCGGCGCCGAAGCGCGCGCGCGGATTGAGGCCTTCATCCGGCGACAGCTGCCCGAAGGCTCAAGTGAGGCCTATAGCGCGGACGAGCTTTCTCGCTATCAAAAGCGGTCAAAACTGCGATTTGACCCCTATCGCACGCTCTAAGATCGAGCTAAAATGGCCGGATGATGGACCAAAGGCGAGAGCCGCGCTACAAAATGCAATTGCCGGCGATGCTGGTGCGGGGCAAAAAAGCCGCCCAGATGCTCACTGAAGATGTCAGCTACCATGGGCTTTTTCTGCGCACCGATTCCCCGCCGAGCATGCGCCAATTGATCGAAGTCCGACTGCAGCTGCCACCGACGGGAGAAGAGGTCGCGCTGCACGCCATGGCGATGCACACGGTAAAGCCGGACAACCAGTTCAAACGCACCCCTGGGGTCGGAGTGCAGCTGTACGGGCTCGACAAGCAAGTGCAGACCAAATGGACCGAGTTTATCCGGTTGGTACAAACCGCCGAAGAGGCCAAGACACCGATCGCGGTCTTGGCCGCAGCGCGCCCGACCGAGCCGGTGCGTCGCCAACATGAGCGGCTCGAGCTCGACTTGCCGATCGAAATCGCCGGCATCGACGACGACGATTTTCCGATCGAGATCGAAACCGATCGACTGCAGGCGCGCACCGCCGATATTTCGCTCGGCGGCATGTGGGTCGACAGCGCCTTCGACTTTCCGATTGGCACCCTGCTCAGGATCCAAGTCGTGCATCCTGACACCAAAGCCACCTTGATGCTGTCCGCTCGGGTCACCCGCAACGGTCCCGCGAGGCGGCGCGGCTTTGCCGTCGAGTTTGACCATTTTGATCGAGACAAACAGAAAGAATTTTTCAATTTTCTCGACAGTGATGCAGCGCCGGCCAAACCTAAGAAAAAGTAATCAATCGACCGCCAGCAGCACCCACTTCAGATAGCGTCCTTCGACAAATCCAGGCACGGTGGGATGATCGCTCGGCTGGCCGCGCACTTCGATGACGCGAGCTGAGCGCTTGGCTTTTTGGCACGCCAGACCGAGCATCGACTGGAAACTTGCCATGGTGACGTGACTTGAACAGCTGGCAGCGGCGAGCAGCCCGCCCGGTGCAACGACACTCAGTGCCAGCGCGTTGAGATCGCGGTAGGCGTGCAGTGCTTTGGGCAGTGCGCCGTGCGAGGGGGCGAAACTCGGCGGATCGACGATCACCACGTCGAACTTGTCGGTGGTTTGAGACAGCCACTCAAATGCGTCGGCACAAACGATCTGATGTTTTTCTGAATCGAGGCGATTGAGCGCAAAATTCGACTTGGCGTCCTCGAGCGCCGGTCGAGCGCTGTCCACCGTGACCACTTTTTTTGCGCCAGCGAGCGCGGCGTAGACCGAAAAGCCGCCGGTGTAGCCGAACAGATTGCATACCGCGGCGTTTTTGCAATGCGATTGCAGCGCGCGGCGATTTTCGCGCTGGTCGAGAAAAAATCCAGTCTTCTGGCCATGCACCACATCGACCAGAAAAACCACGCCGTGCTCGACGATTTCGATCGACGCGGGCGGTGCCTCCCCGGCGAGCACTTCGCCTTTTTCGCCCCGCGATCGCTCATACACGGTAGTGATGCCGAGCGAGCGACCCTGCTCAACCAGCTGGCGCACCACTTGATCGCGCCACGCCCGCGCCGCCTCGCCGTCGATGCGCAACACCGCCACGCCGGCATAGACATCCACCACGATGCCGGGCAAAAAATCGCCCTCGCCACTACACCAACGAAAGGCGTTGGTTTTTCCATCCTCAAGCAAGCGCTTGCGCAATCCGAGCGCTGACGACAGCCGCGCGGCGATAAATTGGTCGTCGACCGCTTCGCTCTCGACGCGAGTCGCCACTCTCACCGCAATCGGCGATTTGGCATCGTACAGGCCGCGCGCGACAAACTGCCCGTGCCGGTTCACCACATCGACCACGGTTCCGGTCGCTGCACCAGTCGCGCTGAGAGCGTCGCGATAGATCCACGGATGGCCCGCTCTAATCGCGCGCTCGAGATCTTTTTTAAGCCGAACCTGCTGCATTTGGTTTTCGGAATACAACCACAGTTGACACTCCGATGCGAAGCGTAGAAAACTCCACCATGATCATCGGTGTACCGACTGAAGTGAAGACGCGCGAATATCGGGTGGGAATGATTCCGGCGGGCGTGCGCATGCTGCGTGCCCACGGCCACCAAGTGCTGGTGCAAACCGGCGCTGGGATCGGCTCGGGAATTCCGGATGAGGCCTATCAGCAGGCCGGCGCCGAAATCGTCAGCGGGCCGGACGCGGTGTGGAAACGCGCCGAGATGATCTTCAAGGTCAAAGAGCCGCTCAAAGAAGAATACCCGCGCCTGCGCGAGGGGCAGATTCTCTACACCTATCTGCACTTGGCGGCGGCGCCCGAACTTGGCCAAGAGCTGATTCGGCGTGGCGTCACCGGCGTCGCCTATGAAACCATCGAACTCGATGGAGGTAAGTTACCGTTATTACAGCCGATGTCGGCGGTCGCCGGACGCATGTCGATTCAAGTCGCGGCCACCTATCTGGAAAAAGAGCGCGGCGGCAAAGGCATCCTGTTAGGCGGCGTGCCCGGCGTCCGCCGCGGCCGAGTCGCCATCATCGGCGGCGGCGTGGTCGGCCAAAACGCCGCCCGCATGGCGATTGGCCTCGGCGCCCTGGTCAATGTGCTCGACATCAACCCCGACACCCTGGCCTATATCGACGACATCTATCAGGGCCGGGTCAATACCCTCTATTCCGACCCGGTATCGATTGAGGAGTCGGTCTGTCGCGCCGACGTGGTGGTCGGTGGCGTGCTGGTGGCCGGGGCCCGGGCGCCACGCCTGGTGACCGAGGCGATGATCAAAAAAATGGAGCCCGGCAGCGTCATCGTCGATGTTGCGGTCGACCAGGGCGGCTGCATCGAAACCTGCCATCCCACCACCCACGACGACCCGACTTTTACCGTCCACGGCGTAGTCCACTATTGCGTCGCCAACATGCCCGGCGCGGTCGCTCACACCTCGACCTTTGCGCTCAACAACGCCACCATCTCTTATGGCGTCAAAATCGCCGACCTCGGCATTGTCGAAGCCGCCAAGCAGCCAGCGATTCTGCGCGGCATCAACACCTATCGCGGCAAAGTCATCCATCCAGCTGTGGCCGCCGCCCTCGGCGTCGAACACCATTCACTTTAATTTGTAAGCGTTATCAAGATATCAAGATCCGTCCCCTGGAATAATTTTGGCTAACATCATGTTATATTTGCTAGATGGCGGTCGATTTGCGGCAAAAAAGCGATTTTGAAGCGCTGGCGATGGTCCACCTCGACAGCCTCTATTCGACCGCCTTGCGCATGGCCCACGACGCTGGCGACGCCGAAGATTTGGTCCAGGATGCGATGCTTTCGGCCTATCGCTTTTTTGACCAGTTTGAGACCGGCAGCAACTTTAAAGCTTGGCTATTCAAGATCTTAACCAACACTTTTATCAACAAATATCGGCGCCGCCTGCGCGAGCGTGAAGTCAAAGAGCGGTTCGACGCCGAACCGGCCGGCGATCCGCCGCGTGATCCGGAAAGCGAGCTGTTTTCGCGCTTGGTTTCAAACGACGTGCGGCGCGCGCTCGAGCGCGTTCCCTACGACTATCGGATGGCGGTGGTGTTAAGCGATTTGCAGGAATTTAGCTACAAAGAGATCGCCGAGATCATGAACTGTCCCGTCGGCACGGTGATGAGCCGGCTGCATCGCGGCCGCAAGCTGCTTAAACGCGCGCTGTTTGAAGAGACGGCTGACGAAGCGTCGCCGGGCCAACTCATCGCTTTTCCAGGAGCCGGTCGTGCCGCTGACTGAAACACCTCTGCGCTGCGACCAGGTAGTGCGATTTGCCGACGCCTTTGTCGACGGCGAATTTACGGGCGCCGAGCGCTGCGAAATTGAAGATCATCTCGGCGCCTGTGACGGCTGTGCGGCGCAGGTGCGTACACAGGCCGAATTCCGCCACCGCATCAAACAGACCGGCCCGAAAGAGAGTGCCCCCGATTTGTTGCGCCAACGGATCGCTCAGCAGCTTTCGAAAAACGCTGTCGCGGCGCGACGAAAGCAGACCCGGCGTCTCTTGATGGTGGCCAGTATTCCGGCGGCCGCTGCTCTCGTCATCGCCGCCTGGCATCGGCCGATCTACCCGCAGGCGCAGCTCGCCGACATTGTCCGCAAACACTCGCGCAACTTGCCGGTCGAAATTTCGGGCAACAATGACGCGGTCAAGAAATGGTACGCCGACAAAGTTAATTTTCCGGTTTCGCCCCCGCGGCTGAGCATGGCCAAAGGCGAAGTCGCGCTGCGCGGCGGTCGACTGGCACAGATCGGCGATCATGAAGCCGCCTATTTGGTCTATGACGCCAGCGGCAACAAGGTGAGTGTGTTCATTTTTGACCCGGGCGACGAGGCGCTCGAGGTGCCGCGACGTCAGCCGATGATGATCGACAATCGCCCGGTCTACATCGATGCCGAACGCGGCTACAATGTGGCGCGCTACCGCGACCGTGGCGTCGGCTATGCCATCGCTTCCGACCTTGGCGAAGACGACATGCTCAAGCTGGTGTCGTCTGCCGTGTCGCATTGACGTTTTAGCTCAGCCAGAGTAAAATTTCCTTGTTTTGAGTAGTCTATATTCCGGGCCGCCACTGGTGGCGCTGGTCGACAGTGATCGCGTTTTTGCCACGACGATCGGCGGCGCCTTGTTGCGCTTTCCGGTCCGGTTTGAGACGGTGGGAACAGTCGGCGAACTGGTCGAGCGCGCAGCCTCGCCAAGCCGGGCGTTGCCAGCGATGATCGTGCTCTGCGTCGACTCGAAACGGGGCGCCAAGAAGGGGCTCGATGAGCTGAAAAAGTCCATTCTTTCGCCGCTGCCGGTGCTGCTTTCCAGTGCCAAGGCGACGGAAAAGGAGCTTCACGACGAGCTTTCTCAGCCGCTGCGATGGTATTTGCGCAAGCCCTTTACTGCGGAGGTTCTGATGGAAAAGATGGAGGCCCACTTGGCAAAGCGCAGCGTACCTCCACCCGACAGCCTGGACAATGACGAGGTCGAGATTTCAGTCGATGCCGAGGAAGAAGGCGTGGTGATGGAAGAGGCGGGAGATCAGCATTCAAGCCCGTTTTTGATGCCCGACGATGCCACTGATATTCGGGTGCTCGGGCGCGAAGTGGTGGGCGCCAACGCCGAAGCTGCTTTGAACGCGATCGGACCGTCGGCCCCGCTGATCGCTTCCGCGACGCTGCCGACGCCGGCGACATCGGCGCTGCCGTCAGACGACGAATTCGATCAGGCGTTCGACTCGATCACTGAAAAACGCGCGGCGCAGGCGCACGCCCGACCGGCGGAGACCAGCACCGCTGAAGAGAGCATCGCGGCCAAAACGGAGTCGCCCTCGCCGACCAGTTTTTCGCGCGAACGCGACATTTTGACCTTGCGCGAAGTGATCAACAAGAAGGAAAAAGAGCTGCTCGATCTGCGCGACGCGCTCGACGGCAAAGAGCGCCAGATCCTCGACGGCAAAGATCGCTTACGCGAGCTCGAACGGCGCAGCCGCGATCTAGATGAAAAACTGCTCGGCTTCGAACGCGAACAAGTGGCGGCGCGTGAAAAAATCCAAGCGCTAACCCAAGACAAAGAGCAAGTGACGCTACGCGAACGGCAGGTCAAAGGAAGGCTCGATGAGGCCCAGCGCGCGATCGTCGGCTACGAAGCCGAGATCGAAGGCTGGAAGCGTCGGGTCTCGGCCAGCGAATCGATGCTCAAAGCGCAATCGGCCGAATTTGAGCGCGCCCTCGAAGGCGCGCAGCAACGCGAACGAGCGGCGCAAAACGAAACCGACGCCTTGGTCGACAATCTCAAGAAACTGGCAGGTGAGCGCGACACTCTGTTGCAGGCACGCACTGAGTTGCAACAGACGATGGCGAGCGAGCGCGCCGAATTCTCGCGTGAGCGTGAGGAACTTGCCTCGGCACACAAAAAGGCGCTCGGCGATTTGCGCACCGACGCCAGCCGCGAACGGGTGGTTCAAGACGCACTTTACGAGCAGCAGCTGGCCGATGCCAGCGAGAACCTAACCCGCACGCTCGCCGAAAAACAGCAGCAACACGACGAGCTGCTGGCGAGTACGCTCAACGCCACCCGGCGCGAACACACCGCCGAAATTGGTCGTTTGCGTGAAGAATATGCCGTTTCCGAGGCGCGCCGTGCAGAGGAGCAGACCCAGGCGCTCGAGACCCAAAAAGCCGAGCTTGAGCTCTTGCATGAGCAGGCAGTGGGTGACCTACAGGAAATCCATCAGGTCCGGATGCGCGGCGAGCGCGATGCTCAGCAGAAGAAAATCGCTGAGCTCGAATCTCGTTCGCAGGCTGAATTGGCGGCGCAGACAGAAGTGGCAGCCGCGGCCGCCGCTCGCATCGCCACTGATCATACGGCGGAATTGTCAGAGCGCGACCAACTGATCTCAGGCGCCAATGATCAGATCGAGAAGATGAATGTCGAACTGCAAAAGCTGCGCGAAGTCGCGATGGCGCATGACCAAGCGCAAGCCGACTTGAATTCCACTCGCTCTGAGTTGCAAAACACGATGCAAGAGCTGGCCAAACAACAAGAGCGTGTCTCGGATCTTGAACGCGAAGGTGCCGGTCTTCAAGCCCGACTGTCGGCCGCGCATGAGCGCATGGAGGCCGACGAGGAGATGGCCGAGCGCGCCAAAAAAGCGATCGCGCTCGCGCTGGCGGTGCTGCAAAAGACCACCGGACGCAACGAGCCCTAACTATCGCGCGCAAAAAATAAATTTAAAAAATTTTTTTCTAAACAAAATCAACTCCATGCTGATTCGATCACTTTTCTCTATTGCCAGGCGCGCGCGCGCTTGATAAATGTCTCTCTCTTTTGTTGCCAGTCCTAGAGGGAACGGTAAGGAGGCGTGAACGGTTTTGAAGCTGGCAGCGAATCGATTGACGTAACCAACACACAAGAGGGCAGCCAAGTCGTTCTCTCGATTGAGAGAGCGAAGGAGCTCTTTTTTTCCGATCGGGGAGCAGAACCGGTGATAGGACTCTGGGACGCAGCACTGAGTTCATTGGAAGGGCGGATTAAGCCCCACAATTTTGAAATGTGGCTGCGCCCGATCGAATGCAAATTGATCGAAGGGCGCCGCATCCTCTTGTCGGCGCCGAGCAAGTGGATCAAAGAGTGGTTTCAGGACAACTACCGAGCGATTGTCTTGGGCGAACTCGAAGAGCAGACCGGCGAAACCTATGACATCGTGTTTGAATTGCGCGAGCCTGAGCCTCAGCCGGCCGATCCACCCATCCCTGAAGCTGAAAACGCGCCCGCAGAAGAGGGAATTGTCCGACGCGACAGCGATCGGCAAGACGGCTCGACTGGACTTTTCGCCAAATACAATTTCGAAGCATTTGTGGTCGGCCCTTCCAATCAGCTGGCGCACGCGGCTTCACGCGCGGTAGGCGACGCGCCGGCGGGCAAATACAATCCGCTGTTTATTTATGGCGGTGTCGGCCTCGGCAAGACCCACCTTATCCACGCCATCGGCCAACGGATTCGCCAAACTCAGCCGACCTGGCGCATTCTGTATTTGAAAACCGAAACCTTCATGAACGAGTACATCCACTGCGTGCGCAACGGCAAGATCGAC
>JAHFDU010000180.1 GCA_023248835.1 Myxococcales bacterium
TGTCCGCAGTCGCACGACTTGACGGCGCGACAGTCAATGCGCGCCCCGCAGCGGGTTTGGTCGAGGGTTTCGCATTTTTCGCAACCTGGCCCCTCATCTGAGCATTGATTGCTTTCTGCTATTTGGAGCGGCGACCTGCTGCAGCCCAAGACAAGCACCAATCCAACAAGACAGCTTCGCATTTTGTTGCCTCCGAATTGGGACTTCTCTAAGCAATCGGTATGCCAACGAAATCCCCTGTAAAATCAGGTAACCCCCCTCAGAAATCTGAGGATTTTCTTTGATTGGTCTCAGATTTCTGAGTCTCCTGATCTGAATCTGGCGTACCATTTATCGATGGCAGGTCGATTGGCAGCGAAGGATGAAGCTCGCTTCTGGGCGGGCGCTGCCGACGCATCGAGGTTTTTCATGGGCGATTCCAACGTTCACCACGCGCTGCGCAAACTCATTGACTTGCTCGACAGCGCCAACATTCCCTATGCGATCGCCGGCGCGATGGCACTCAACCAGCACGGCTATCAGCGGATGACCGTCGACGTCGACGTACTGCTGACGCGAGAGGGCCTCGCCGCCTTGAAGGCGCGCGCTCTCGGTCTTGGCTACGTCGAAAAATTTCCCGGCAGCAAAGGGCTGCGCGACACCGAAAATAACGTTGCCATCGACATTCTGATCGCGGGCGATTACCCAGGCGATGGCCAACCCAAACCGGTGGCGTTTCCCGACCCAGCGCAAGTTGCGGTGCGCGGCCAAGCCGGATCATTCCTGCCGCTTACAGTGCTCATCGATCTCAAACTGGCGTCTGGCATGAGCGCGCCCCATCGCCTAAAAGATCTAGCCGACGTTCTCGAACTCATCCGCGCCGCAAACCTGCCGCTTCACCTGGCCGATCAACTCAACCCATCCGTGCGCGACAAATACCGCGATCTTTGGCAGGCCGCACAGACGACAGAAGACGAGTAGAAACCCATCCACAACGCCTCACAACCGCCGCGCAGCAACTTGGTTCAAACAGAGCGCGATGACTCGAGATATCATTTGACACCAAACTGTACAAATCCTATAACACTTGTATGAAATCGGTCGATGCGTTGGCGTTGCGGCAGTCGCTCGGCAAAGTATTGCACGCACTTGAAAGAGGTGGCGACCCGGTGATGGTTCAAAAGCGCAATCGGCCGGCGGCGGTATTGATCAGCCTACGTGATTACCAGGAGCGCTTCGTCGACCGCGAGGCGGATGAGACGCGGAGACAGACGGCAGAGAAGATCAAGCGGCTGCGGTTTTCGCGCCCGCTGCGATCAACCACGCTGGAAGTTCTGCGCAAACTCCGCGCCGAACCTCGGTGATCGTTTTAGATGCGTCGGTGGCGCTCAAGTGGTTCGTCGACGGCGAGCCGCAGGTAGTTGAGGCGCGTCGGGTGCTCGACGAGATCGTTGCCGATCCCGAACCCTATTTGATTCCTGAGTTGTTCATGAACGAGCTGCTCGCGGTGCTTTCGCGCCTGCCCGGCGCCACCGCGGCAAACGTCCAAACCGCGCTCGGTCTCATCGAGTCGCTGGGGCTGGCGCGGATCGGCAATGGGCATGAGCTTCTCCATACTGCCGCCGAGATTTCGCATCGGTTCAAAATCTCAGGCTACGACGCCATTTATGTGGCCCTGGCGCAGCTCAGCCGAGGGGTGTGGCTGACCGCCGATGCCCGTGCCGCCAAAAAAGTGAGACCGATGGCCTTGGTGAAGCTTCTGTAGTAGCTGGCTGCCAACCCCTCGCGAGAGCGAGGAGTTGACATAATACACATTATCAGAACCTGTGGTGACCTAGCATTGAAGATGCATATGAAATATGCATAATAAATAGTTGTGATAACCGAGCTCGATATCGAACCCGCGCCTGATCACCGGTTGCTCGACGGTTGTTTGCGGTGAGCATTGCCGACAATCCTGCGAACGGAGGGCTTTCGCTTCTTCTTTTACAGCATCGACCGAACCGAACCGCCGCACATCCACATCGAAGGTCGCGGCGGCACGGCGAAATTCTGGATCGATCCAGTCGCCTTCGATCGTTCGCGGAATCTCAAACCGCAAGAGCTCAAGCGCGTACGCGATCTGGTGCTCGCCAACCGGCAACTTCTGCTCGAGGCGTGGCATGAATTCTTCCGCTGAAACGACCGCCCGCGCTTCGTCTGTGCGCTGCACCAAGGAGGCATTGATCGTCGAGCTCGTCGATGGGCGAATTGTGCACGTGCCGATCGTTTGGTTTCCGCGCCTCGACGCGGCGACCCCCGCACAGCGATCCGATGTACGTTTGATCGGCGACGGTGAAGGAATTCATTGGCCCTCCGTTGACGAGGATCTGGAGGTCCAGAGCCTGCTACTCTCCGAATCGGAAATCCGGCGCGGCTACCGGCCAATCCGGCCCAAGCGCCAGCGCGGGCAGCGCCGCGCTCTCAGATGATTTCTCCGCCAAAGGGAGCCTGGTTCGAGCAGCTCTCGGATGGTTTTCGCGTCGGCGCCACCACCCGCTCGCCAGCTGCGCTTTTTGTGGTTCCGTTTATAACTTTGTGGTCGCTGGGCTGGTTCTCCGGCATCGTCGCAATGATCGCACTGCAGATTCACAGCGGCCGTTTCGCTCCGCACATTTTTCTATTGGCCGCACTGTTCTGCGCCCCGCTCGTCGCCATCGGCCTTTTGGGTTGGCGGTTTTTCTTCCTCGGCATCGCTGGGAAATGCGTGGTCACAGTGAAAAACGACGAGGCGGAGCTGTTCGTCGGAGTCAGAAAAACCGGGTGGCGCCGCTATTTCCGTTGGAGCGAGGTGCAAGCTGTTTCCGAAGGCACCGCCAACAGAAGCTATCCCGGCGGTAATCAATCAACAATCTGCCTGGAAGCGCACCCTCGCGTCATTTTCGGAACTTCGCTCAATCAAGAACGTCGAGCTTATCAGGCCCTGCGTAGCCAGGTGAAGCACGCCGCCAAAGCGGGTCCAGTGGCGGGTCAAGAGCCTCCCCAGTCGGACACTACGCCAAAAGGCGAAAAGATCTGGTTTGCGGCTACTGGCTGGCCCAAGCGCTGGCAGGGCTGGTTGTTGCTTACTGCGTACCTGGGCCTGGTATTTTCCTCTGTGTTGTTCCACATGCCTCCTTTCTCCGGCCACGCACGCACCCTCTATTTGGGGGTGATTTTCATCGCGGTGACGATCGTCTACCGGAGCAAGCGAGAGAGGGCGCGTCGGTCGCAATTCTGGAACTGGTAGGCGAGATGTTACGCGACCAGTTGCTGAACCCGCTGATGAGATAGTCCCAACACTTCGCCCGCGTCGCGCACGCTCATCGATCGGGTCAACCGTCGCGCCACTTTGCGCGCCAGTGCACTCGCCTCTTCCTGTTCGCGTTCCGCTCGTTTTCTCGCCGTGCGTGCCTGCTCAATGTCGCGCTGCAGTTCGGATGAAATTCGCACTTTGTCCACCAGCGCTACGGTTCGCGCATTCTTGACGAAGAGCTCGAGTGCATGGCGGATGCGCCGGCGTCCCTGCCGAATGCTTTTCGCCTGGGTCCGACAACCCGCAACCTCTTTGACCGATACCGCCCACCACCCCTCTTCGTCGGCCTCAAAGATCACCGTGTAGCTGCCTTTGGTCGTTTTTGCCATCAACCTCTCCTCAGCCAACCTTTGCCCAAACAGGGCTCCAGATCGCGTTCGATCGCCCGCAACGTTCCGATCTTGATGTCTTCACCTCTGTGCATCGGCACGGTTGTAAAACAGGAACCGATTTGAAATCGAACGTGTGAACCTTTGCCCTTGCGAAGCTCCACTGCGCCGAGGCTACGCAGCCTTCTCACTACCTCGATCGCCTTCGCAACAACAGTCTATCGGGCCAGGAATATGTGTCAAGTACTACTAGACACCTTATCGTCGTCGTGTCGTCGTCTTCGATTCGTTGTAAGTAGTTTTCAGGTCTCTTCCGACGAGAAGACTATATTGCCAAGTTGTGGCTGCGCAGGTGACACCAGGCGGGCGCGCTCAACCGCGATGCGCTCTTCGCTTAGGCGTTTGAATCGGTAGAGCACTTTTCCGTCGGCGTCGTTGTCGATGTCGCCGTCGAGTTCAACCATCACTTGGTCGAGCTCTTTTTGCACTTTGGCAGGCAGCGTGGCGGTACGGATGGCGACGGTTTCGCACAGCAATTTCGGGTCAAGTCCGTCCAGACTGGTCCAAATTTCGCGCATCAAGGCGCGGCGGATACTTTGCCGTTCGAGTCGGCGTCGCGCCCCGCGCGCTTTGAGCCACCGCACGCCTGGAACCGCGAAAAAGATCGACGAAAATGCGAGCGGAAACCAACTGACAAAAAAGTTGGCGGTGGCATCCCCGGCAAGCGCAAATCGCTCGAGGAAAGTCGGCCCAATCGTCAGCGCACCGAGCAGATTGAAGCCGGCAAAGCCACCGACCGCGAGATTCGCGCCGGTGGTATTTCCGGTCAGCCGCCGATGGATTTCTGGCGTGTCGAAATCGTATTGCCAGCCGGCGCCGGCGGCCTCTGCACTCACCAGAAGATCTTGAAATACATAAATCAGCGTTCCGTCGTCGGAAACTTCGACTTCGCCGTTGAACTCGGCCATCAGCCGCGTCAGCTCCTGTTCGGCATCGGCGAGTGAAAGGCCACGCAGCGCCACGACTTCAGACGCGGTGATGCGGCCTCCGTGATCACGCAGATAGGCGACGATCGCTTTTTCAGTCTCGCGTGGATCCAGCGGCGGCAATGTCGGACCAAAGACAAAATCGAACACCGAGTGATAAAAACGTTTACTCGGCGGCTTGCGACGCAGCTGCCGTCCGTAGCGATCAACCTGAGTTGGTGCCAAATCGGGCAGCAGCCAATACCACAGCCAAGGAAAACCAAAACCGCCGCCGCGACGATCGTCGCGATCGTTTCCCTGGCGCGCAAAGATGAGCGCCAGCATCATCGCCACGAATGCGACCACGTAGGCCACCAGCGTCACCGCGATCCAGACTTTGAAAAAAACTTGAAAGCCGCGCCACAACTGCTCCCCTGCCCGCCTCACCCACTCGCCGAGCGAGACTTTGTCGCGGCGCTTTAGCGAAGGTTCGAATTCGTACACCAGGTCGCCGGCTTCGGTCACCGCGAGATGGCTGCGGTATTGCGCCACCAACTGCTTGAGCGCCGGTTCGGCCTGATCGCTTGGCATCCCGGTCATCGCCACCGCATCGGCTGCGGTCACTTTGACGAGTTCAGTGCGGCCACGGGCTCGCCCGCGCAGCGCCTGGTACAGCGCTTGGGTGGCGCGATCGTCGTGCACTTTCACTTCAGTCAACTTGCTTACTTTCGCCATCGCCTAAACCTTCGCGCACGTTGCCCTGTGGCGCCCCTGCAGTCAAGCGCCCGATCGCGGTGGTGGCTCCGACGGCAGTGACCACTTGGGAGCCAATCTCATTGCCGCGCCGACAAGCGGCGGCGAGATCGCTTTCCGTAAGATCGATCGGTCGCGTGCCGGCGCTGAACTGCGGCACGAGTGCACTCAGAAATCCAGCGACGAATCCGTCGCCCGCACCGGTGGCATCGATCATGTCGACCACTGGCGCGGGCACGTCGCCCGTTCCCTTGCCTGAAAAAAATCGTGCGCCACCCGCACCCTGCGTGACCACAACCACACTCGGCCCGAGCCCGCGCACCCGATCGGCGGCGCGCTCGACGTCGGTGATGCCAACCAGCGGCTCCAGTTCGTCGTCGGAGAGCTTGACGATGTCGCAACCAGCGAGAAGTTGTGGCAAAAGCGCTTTGGCCTCGCTCGGATCGGGCCACAGGTGCGCCCGCCAGTTGGGATCACACGAAACAATGCAACCCGCTTTTCGCGCGACCTCGACCATGCGCAAGGTGGCGCTGCGGGCCGGCTCTCGGGCCAGCGTCGACGACCCAAGATGGACCACCTGCGCGCTGGCGATTCGATCGCGATCAAGTAGATCGGGCGCAATCATTTGATCGGTCGACTGGTGACGAAACGAGGAAAAACTGCGATCGCCGTTTTTTGCCACCGCGACGAAGGTAATGCCGGTTCTGCCCTGCGCGTGCACACCGACGGAAGCGATGTCGACGCCCTCCTCTGCCAGTTTTCGTCGGACGAACTCGCCAAATTCGTCTTGGCCGACCAGCGTCATCATGCCGACCCGCACACCGAGTCGACCAAGCCCGATCGCGACATTGGTGGGCGCGCCGCCGAGATGGCGGGTGAACGTTTCGCATTCTCCGAGCGGTACACCCGGCGTACCGAAAAAATCGATCAGCGCTTCGCCAAAACAGAGCACATCGAGCGATTTCATGGCGCGGCTTGATTGAGCTTGTTAATGAACGCGACCGATTGAAGCGGCTTGCCGATTTGCGCTTCGATAAGCGCGGCCATCGCTTGTCGCGCTTGCCGATTGACGGCGGGCGCCAGATCGAGCGCACGGTGGTCGGAAAGTGGGAGTGATTGTGCTTCCAAAAGTGCGCGCCGAGCCTCCCCATCGACGGCGCAATGTCGAGCCAATCCGCAGCGACCACAGACCACGCCGCCGCGACTGCCGTCCACACCCTGTCCAGCTTCATCCTGCACGATCTCACCGCAACGCACGCAACGCTCAAGTTCGGGCCGCAGGCCATGCTCTTGCAACAGCCGCAATTCAAACACTCGCAACAGTTCTGGCCGAAGCGGATCGGTTTCTATCAAAGAAAAAAATTCGACCAGCAGATCGAAAATGGATGGTTCGGGATGACGCCACGCGCAAATCTCTCGAACCAGCTCAGCGCCATAACCTGCATAGGCGATGCGGCCGAGATCGGCGGTCAGGCCGGGAAAGCCGCGCACGCAATCGAAACTGTCGAGTGTGAGCAGCTCCGACGAGCCTTTTTCGCTCAGCTCGGCGGTGCCGACCGAGAACAGTCCAAGTCCGGCGCCAAAACGGCGTGTTGATCGGCGTGCGCCGCGTGCCAGCGCGCGCAATTTCCCGACCTCGCGGCCAAGCATGGTGACGATGCGATCCGATTCGGCGTAGTTGCTGGCGCCGAGTACGATGGCTGCAGAGGAAAACCGATTCACGCACCTAGTCTACTCGAAATTAGCCGTGATAGACTGATGCCATGCCCAAGGAATTAGAGACGCTCGAGCAGATCGCCAAGAAGGAAGCCAAGTACGAGCAGGAGCGAGCCGAAGCGCGCGAAGCGCTGGCGGCCAACGCTGACAAAGTTGCCAAAGCGGTGCCCGAGCGTTTTTTTGAGCTGGCCAAAGACTTGCGCGAAGCGGTCAATCGTTTCAACACCGCGGGCGATCCATCGCGACGCCTCAGTTGGCGCGAGTCGCCGGCGCTGACGACGCACGACTCCAATCTCAACGCCGATTTCAATCTCAGTTTTGGTCGCGAGAAAGTTGAAGTGACTGTCGCGCTCAACGCCATGGGCCGCACCGGCAAGCCCGACGCTTACTTGATCGAAGGCAGCGGCCGCCTCAACAACGAGCCGTTTATGCTGCGCGTCGATGGCATGGTCAAAAAGGGCGAAAAAGCGGTGAGCTATCGCATGACCCTCAACTATCGTCGCCTCGAATTTCCCGTCGACGAGCTGGCAGAACGCCTGGTCCTGGCGACGGTGAAACAAGAATTTAACGTGTTTTATAAATAGCTGTCGCGTCACAGAAAGAGACTTACAGGGAGACGGGAGATCAGGGAGGTCGGAAGAAACTTTCTTTGGTGTCGCGCTCAGAGCGGGAATGTCTCCCTGAATGTTGAAATTGAAATAGCG
>JAHFDU010000181.1 GCA_023248835.1 Myxococcales bacterium
AGCGACTCTACCGCGCGTTTGCTGAGCGACTCAAGAGCGACCTCGATCCGATGTACGAAACAGTGGAAACGCCCTACACCCTGTATTCGGTTTTTCGTGGCGAAACCAAGATTGGCGTCGTGCATGGCGTCAACGTGCCCGGCAAAGGCGGGGTGATTCAGGTTTTTCTCTCAACTGATCCCGACAAGGGAGAGATTCGCCGACTGTTTTTTCAGCGCCTCGAAAGTCCCGCTGCCCAAGAGCTGCGTGGCAAAGAATTTCGCCAGAAGTTCGAAGCGCTGACGCTCGGTGATTTTTACAAGCACGACTATTACGCAGCGGTTGGACAGACTGCGGCTGATCGAGTGGCGAAGATCTTGTCGAAGACGAGCGACCCCGATGTTCAAGCGGCGCTGCGCGGCGTGCGGAAAAATCTCATACTGCTCGATTTTTTTGTCTATGGACGCCGCTACGAACCATTTTTTGAGAAGGCGCGACAGGCGATCGAGAAAAAAACCACCAAAGGAAAGCCGTGAAAGCGATCCTCATTCTGTGCGGAGCTGTGGCGGTGGCCATCGCTGTGACGCTGTGGTGGAAGCTGCGCTTGCCAGACCAGTTTGGCATCTTTACCGGAGCGCCACACGCGGAAGTAAATGATCTGATCGAGCGTCCGCAAGATTTCCTGCACAAGACGGTGACCATCGAAGGCATCGTCCGCAAGCAGTGCACCACCATGGGCTGTTATTTTTTCTTTTCGTCGACCAAATCGGCGATGGCAGCGATGCCGGCCATGAATGATCGCTGGTTGCGCGTCGACTTGGCCGATGTTGCGATGCACGCGCCGCGACGCAATGGCCACCCAGCGCGGGTCGAGGGGCAAGTTGTTCCGTACGTCGACGGTTACCAGTTTTGGGCCAGCGCAGTGGAGTTCAAATGACAACCTTCAAAGCCTACAAAAAAGATCGGTTGGTTTTCTTGCGCTACTTGGTGCTGGCGACAAAAAATTTACGCCGTCGCTTGGTGCGCACTGGGCTCACCGTCGCTGGTGTCGCTCTCGCTGTCGCGGTCGCAGTTTCACTCGGTGGCTTCATGCTCGGCTACCGCGGTGCGATTGACAAATCGATCGAGATGCTCGGCTTCCAAGTGATGATCATGGCCAAAGGCTGTCCTTACGAGGCCGCCACCATGATGCTCAAAGGCGGCACTGGGCTGCTCTATTTACCGGCGGATACCTATCAAAGAGTGAAAAGCGACCCCGACATCGACAGCATCACGCCGGTGTTTGTCGGTGTTGCGCAAAAAGAGGGCTCGTCGATTCGCGACGAGGGGTCGGCAAAAACTTTTACCATCATCAGTGGCATCGACGCGCCGAGTTTCTTGGTGATGAAGCCCTGGCTGAAAATGAAAAGCGGCCCTGGTTTCGACGGCGGGCGCTGGTTTTCGCCCGACGCCACCAACGAGATCGTGATGGGTTACGAAGTCGCCGAATACGAACAGCGAAAAATTGGCGACACGTTTTACGCTTCGATCACTCCGGCGGGAAATCCAGAACCGGTGCGACATGAATTCAAAGTCGTCGGAGTGCTCGAGCGCACTGGCACTCAGGATGATGGAACGGTATTTCTGCCAATTGATTCGGCCCGGAAATTTTTCGGCCGTCCCGAGCAATTGACCATTCTCGGCATCAAGCTCAAACAGTTTAGCTCGTTCAAGATGCGCGAGTTTGAAACGCGTTGGCTCAAGCTGCCCGAAGTGCAGGTGGTTGGGCTACAACAAGTCAAGAGTACGCTGACTGGCCTGGTAGCGACGGCACAAACGATGATCGCCGCGGTGGCAGTGATCGCGGTGATTGTCGCGTTCATCGGCGTCATCAACACGATTTTAATGAGCGTCTACGAACGCACGGGTGAAATCGGGATCATGAAGGCGCTCGGGGCGCGCCGCGGCGATATTTTTCAGCTGATTTGGCTTGAGACATTGATGATCTGTTTGGCGGGCGCGCTGGTCGGTTCGGCAGTGGCGGTGCTTGGCGCAGGACTGGTGGAACGTGCGATTAAATCGCTCGCTGATCTTGGTGTCACTGGATCGATCGTGAGGATTACGCCCGCCGTACTCGGCTATGCGGTACTCGGTGCCATCGTGCTCGGATTTTTCGGTGGGCTCTATCCCGCTTGGCGCGCATCCTCGATGCGCCCGGTCGACGCCATTCGCGAAGGGGCTGCATAAGTGGAGCCGATCATTTCGGCGCGTGGGATCAAGCGCTATTACAAGCGCGGCAGCGAAACCGTAAAGGCCCTCGACGGCGTCGACCTCACCATTTCATCGGGCGAAATGGTCGCGCTGCTCGGTCCGTCCGGATCGGGCAAGACCACGTTACTCAACGTTCTCTCCTGCTTGGACGCGCCCACCGACGGAACTTTGGTGGTGGCGGGAAAGTCGGTGGCCGGTCTCAAAGAGGAGGCGCTGGTCGAAGTGCGGCGCGGCGTGCTTGGATTTGTTTTTCAGCAGTTTCATTTATTGCCGACACTCAATGTCGCCGAAAATGTGGAGCTGCCGCTTTTGTTTTTGGGGCTCAAGCCGGATCGCAGGCGCACCGACGAAGTCTTGGCGATGGTCGGGCTTAGCGATCGCAAGACCCACCTGCCGCGCGAACTCTCCGGCGGACAGATGCAGCGCGTAGCGATCGCGCGCGCACTCAATATCGACGCAAAAATTTTGGTCGCTGACGAGCCCACCGGGAATCTCGACAAGGTCACTGGTGAGCAGATTTTTCAGCTGTTCAAAAAGCTGGCGAAAGAAAACGACCTGGCGCTACTCATCACTACGCACAACACTGCGTTTGGTTACAAGGCCGACCGCGTCATCACCATGGAGGACGGCCGGATTGTGAAAGAGGAGCACCCGGGCTCGGCTCAAGCCAGTTTGAGACCATAGCGGACAAAATGACGATAGTCTGAATCCGCCGCGAGCAGCGGCACGCCATGGTCGATACAGTTTTGAGCGATCAGGCAGTCAAGTGATCGGGCTTTCAACCCGCGACTGAGAATTTTTTTTCGCATTTCCGCTGTTCGTTCCCAAAAAAGATCGCGCAGCTCGAGTTGCGGCATCCGCTCGATGAGCTTAGCGCCTGCACGGTCGAGCCCCGGGCCGCTCAAGAGCTCGAACAGTACTGGCATTGGCAAGACGACGTGCTCCTCCGCGAGCAGTTCTTCCAGTCGACGCGCAACGCGAGAAGGCCGCGCTTTGAAGAAATCGCTCCATACGCTGGTGTCGGCGGCGATCATTGGTCGCGGTCGCGGCGAGAATCATCGAGATCAAGTTTAAGGTCGAGCTTGCCCTTCAACTTGAGTAGTCGCCGGTAGACGTCGCGCGCAGCGACCAGCTCAAGCCCGCGTCGCAAGGTGGGCGTGATTCCCTCTCCGCTGGCGTGGAGCGCGCGCCTGAGCAGTTTCTCAGGCAGCATGACCGTAACTTTTTTTTCCGCGCGCATACCAGTACGTATACCAGCATTGTTACCGTACGTAAAGGCCTTACGAGAAACCTGATCTACTAATTCCGAAAATCGTCGCGGCACACGAAGAATTTTGCAAACCGCCGGCTGTTTCAAGGCGCCAAAGGCGCCGTCGGCGCGAAGTCGCGCCGTAAGCCGGGGTGGGGACCCCGACGGCTTTGCCGACGGGGCGGGGCGGCACGCCCCGTGGGATCGACAGCGCGGCCACGTGCAAAGCGGCTTTTACAATTTGGTTGCGGCTATGCCGCGCTGAGAAACCTTTCGACTTCGTACCGGCTGGCTGACATACTTACACGATGTCTTCATCGCTAAAAGCTCCTTTCGCCGTCGGCGGATCGACGGAAATTGACGCCGCACTGGCGCGCCGGCTGCTCGAGTTGGCGCTCTCAGCTGGCGGCGACTACGCCGATCTGTTTTTCGAATATCGAGCTGGTGCCGACTACATTTACGAGGACGAAAAGGTCAAATCGGTCGGGCGCGGCATCACCCTCGGTCTTGGCGTGCGCGTGCTCAAGGGCGATGCCACTGGCTACGCCTATTGCGAAGAGCTCACCTGGGAGGCGATGGCGCAGGTGGCGCGCACCGCGGCGCAAATCGCTTCGGCGGCAAGAGTGACCACGCCGGTCGAAGTCAAACCAGTGCAGGTGGCCAATTTTTATCCGGTGAAGGTGCCATCGATCGAAACCTTGGCGCCGGAAAAGCTCGAGCTATTGCGCAGAGGCGATCGCGCGGCGCGTGCGTTCGATTCGCGCATTGTCAAAGTGCAGGCCTCGTTTGTCGAAGAGATCAAAGAGATCCTGATCGTCAGCGCCGATGGCAAGTTGGTGCGCGATCGGCAGCCGCTGATGCGCTTTGGCGTCTACGCGATCGCCGAGGAGGGCGCAGTTCGCCAGACCGGATCGGGCGGCGGCGGCGGTCGTTTCGGTATGGAATATTTTGCCGCTCATCCGCCGGAGGAGCATGGGCGTGAAGCGGCGCGGGTGGCGATTGCGATGTTGCACGCGGTCGAGGCGCCGGCCGGACAAATGGAAGTGATTCTTGGCGCTGGCGATTCCGGCATCCTGCTGCACGAAGCGATTGGTCATGGCCTCGAAGCCGATTTCAATCGCAAAGAGACCTCGAACTATTCCGGCCAGATTGGCAAGAAGGTGGCGAGCGATCTGTGCACGGTGGTGGACGATGGCACCCTCGAACACACCCGAGGCACCATCAACGTCGATGACGAAGGCAATTTGCCGCAACGCAACGTGCTCATCGAAAATGGCATCTTGCGCGCCTACATGCAGGATGCGCTGTCGGCCAAACATTTTGGGGTGACGCCGTCGGGAAATGGCCGCCGTCAGTCGTTCCGTCACAATCCTTTGCCGCGGATGACCAACACCTTGATGATGGCCGGGCCGCACGATCCCGACGAAATCATCCGATCGTCGAAGCGTGCGGTCTACGCCAAGCGGTTTTCAGGCGGACAAGTGAACATTTCCAACGGCGATTTTGTTTTTTCGCTGACCGAGGGCTATCTCGTTGAGGATGGCAAGATCACTACACCGCTCAAAGGCGTCAACCTCATCGGCAACGGTCCCGATGTGCTCACCAAAGTGACCATGGTGGGAAAAGATTTTGAGCTCTCCGACGGGATTTGGACTTGCGGCAAAGACGGCCAGTCGGTTCCTGTCGGAGTTGGAACGCCAACCGTAAAGATCGCGGCGATCACGGTCGGAGGAACCAAAGCGTGAAGAGAGTCGACAGTTGACAGCCGACAGTCGAGGAATCGCGCTCGAGCGCGATGGAGATTGTTGTTGATGGAACCACAACCGGACGCTTTGATCTACTACCTCCGAAAATCGTCGCGGCACACGAAGAATTTCGCAAACCGCCAGCTGTTTCAAGGCGCCAAAGGCGCCGTCGGCGCGAAGTCGCGCCGTAAGCCGGGGTGGGGACCCCGACGGCTTTGCCGACGGGGCGGGGCGGCACGCCCCGTGGGATCGACAGCGCGGCCACGTGCAAAGCGGTTTTTACACTTTGGTTGCGGCTATGCCGCGCTGAGAACTGAGAAAAGACGACTGATAACTTCTTCACGCTGGTGCCATGCGGCCTTCGATGAACCGCTTGCAGATCCGACACTCGACTCGCGTTACCAATTCCTTTTTCTCAATCGACACTTCACCTTTTTGGCAAAACGGGCAGCGCAGGCCTTTGGTGCGGCCCGCAGCGATCTCGTCCAGCGTCTCTTGCCACACCAGCCCCTCTTCTTCATCCATGAGACGGATCCCCGCAGAAGGAAAAGAAAACTCAGCCGAAAAAGTATACGTGGGATTGATCGAGAGGGTCAAACAAAATGCGCAGCGGTGAAACCTGGCTTTTAGGCCATCTGGCCGTCGGAGTCACCACTTGAGGCATCGTTCCCGGGATCGGAATGCGCGTCGCGGCAAAATCTAAAATCGGTGCGGAAAGGACCATCATGAGGAGCACGATGTCGAACACTGCTAATCAGATATTTGCCGTCAAATCGGCCATCTTTTCCATAGTCACCGGGATCGGCCCAAGAGATGGTGACAATCGATCCGGCGTACAGCTCGGGATTGCCAAAGCAGACACCATCGCCGGTGATAAACGACAACATACGCTCGCTCATGATCGCTTCAGCCAGCGCTTTGGCCTCGGGCTTGTCCAATACCGGTACTCCGGTTTCTACAAGTGTGAGGTCTCCTTTGACCAACGAAGCGCCCGAACGATCGCCAAACCCGGTTTTGTCGTTGTTGCCGGTCGGGGCAGCGCCGAGAATGACCTCTTTCTTTTCGGCGTCCCAGGCTCGCACTTCGACTTTTTTTACCTGTGTGGCCATCGACAGGCGCGGACAAAAGCGCTGCAAGTAGGAACCCTTGGCAGTGCGATTCAGCGTAATTTCGTCGTCGGCCTTCTTCTTGATGAAAAAAAGCTTGTCGTCCTCGACGTAGACGCGAAAGCCGATACGCGCTGCGCGCAGTCGAAGAAACTTCAGATCGGTCTGGTTGTGCTGATAAACATGGGGGTGCTTAGGATACTTGTCGCCCGAGGGCTCCTCATCACCGAAATCGACTTTGAGACTGTTGTCCTTGGCAATCTGTTTGACGATGTCAGCATCCTGCACATTGGCAAACGCGGTGGTTTTCTTGCCACGGGTGAGCTTATGCAGTGGATCGAAAGCGCGGACGACAACTCGCGTGGGCTTATCGACATCGTAAATCGGCTCAATTCCAACAATCTCGCCTTTAAATACCCGTTTGGTCTTTTTGTCCTTCTTCAGTGCAGTGAAACCAAGCGAAATCTCGACCGATGCGCCGATCTCGAGCTTCTCGCTCCATTTCATCTTGGGTCGGTTCTCGAGAGTAAGCGTGGCCATGTCAGGCTGATCGAGGTCGGACTCGACGTAGACGTCGTAAAGTGACGTCGCTAGCTCGGTATCCTTCACCCCAGCAATCTTGACTTCTCGGTCGGTTGCTGAGGCGATAAATTCATTCTCGGCCATGTCGAATTCCTATTGAACCGTATTACTTTTTGATTGTTAGCTTGTCGCCGGCTTTGAGATTGAGCAGCTTGTCCCCGGAAAGCCCACTGTCATCGGCAATCTTCTTCCACTTGTCTGCCGAGCCAAGCTGGTCGGCTGCGATCAGCCACAAACTGTCGCCCTGTTTAACGGTGTAGCTACTGCCGCTGTCCTTCTTCGCCATCGCGTGCAAATTGTCATCGTCACCCATGTCGTAGTGATCGTTCTGTTTAATGCGAATACTGCACTCTGCCCGCACTGGCGTGCCGTCGGAGAGAAACATCGTGTATTTCTGCGAGAACGACTCAATCAGTCCAACAAAACGGAATTTTCCCCAAACGAAAGCGATATTGGGCGGATGCGGCTTCTCTTTCGATTCGTTCTCACAAAGTTTTTCAATTCGGCGAACATATTTTTCGCGAACCGATACCTTTTCTTCGTAGGTATCGAACTGGAGATTAACCGAAAGCACGGTTCCCTGCTGTGGGCCAAGCTCTTGCGGAGCGATCGCAGGGGGCTTATCCTTTTCGTCCGCCACCTTCTTGGGCGCCTTACCCTCGTACATCGACTGACCTTTTTGGAGTTCGTACTCTTTGGGATTGAAGCAAACCTCGATGGGCGGGTATTTCTCGTCGCTCTCATTGTCAACAACGCTGATCTTATTACCGCTAACGTCGAGCTTGTAGATAGTCGCTCGAGCAAGCTTGCCAATGCCCTTTAAGTCTCCCATGGATCGCCA
>JAHFDU010000182.1 GCA_023248835.1 Myxococcales bacterium
TCGACGAGAACGGTTATCAATTATCCTGCACCACGACGGACAAGGTAGACGAGCAAAATACCGATACCATTTTGGCGGCGCTCGACGCGTTTCACGAAGCCGCGTTTTCCCCAAAAGTGTCGCTCACCCAGAGCGACTTGAGTAGCCTTGACGGCAGTCCGACGCGCAGGGGCGCCGGCGAGGTGTTGAAAGATGTGCTCGGGCCATGAGAGGGCTGCTGGCAATGTTGTTGGTCTCTCAAGCCGTGGCCGACGAGCGCAGCGAATGCAGCGCACGCAGCGGTCGCTGGCAAGAGCAAAAGGGTGAAGCCGGTTGCCTCGTGCGTGGGCAGAAAGACGGCGTCTGGACTTCACGTTTCCCGAGCGGACAGATTCATGACAGCCGAACCTACGTCGAGGGAAGTCTTTCCGGCCGGGCGGTATCGTATTTCAAAAACTGCCGAGTCGCTGCGCGTGGCAGCTACGACAAAGGTTTGCGCAGCGGGTTGTGGACGACGTCGGCTGAAAATGGCGCCAAGCTGGAAGAGGGGACCTATCGGTCGGGGAAGCGCGAAGGGCGGTGGACGTTTTTCTCGCACGGTTACAAAGCGTTTGACGGGCCCTATGTCGCGGGGGTTGCCAACGGAACTTTTAGCGAATTTTTCGAAAATGGCAGCAAGTGGCGCGAAATCGAAATGCGCGACGGCAATCGCACCGATCCGGAATCGGTTGCGTGTCGAAACCGAGGCGGGACGTGGAAAATCGACTATCGGGTTCGCGAAGAGGGATGTGTGGTTGGCGGGTTGGGAGAGGGGCAGTGGAAGAACTACTATGAAAATGGCGCGCTGCAAGCTCGTTACATGTTGGTGGAAAACTATTTCGACGGCACCCATGAAGAGTTTCATCCGACCGGCGAGCTCTTGCGCCGCGCGCAGTACAAATTTGGCGCGCCCGCAGGAGTTCATGAATTTCGGGCGCCGAATGGCAGCCTCTATGGAAAATCGATTCTGATCGAGGGTAGCGGGGCTTGGAAAAGATACTCTGCGAGTGGAAAGCTGAAAGAGGAGGGTGCCTACCAGAACGGGCTTTTCGACGGACTGTGGAAAACCTACGACAAGAACGGTCTTCTCGAGGAGGAAACCACCTACGTAGCCGGCCAGGCCGATGGGCCCTACCACAGCTACTACCCCGGCGGCCAAGCCAAAGCAGTCGGGCAATACAAACAGGAAAAGCGCGCCGGTCACTGGGATGCGTTTTACGAAAACGGCAAACTTGATTGGTCGGGTGGATATGAGAACGGTCTGCAGAGTGGCGAGTGGAAATACTATCGCTGGTCAGGCGCTCGCGAGGCATTTGGCGTCATGGCGCGCGATCAACGCAACGGCAATTGGGCACTGTTTGCCGAAGACGACAAGTTGGTGGCGGCGGGGCCGTATCGCGACGCTAAAAAGAATGGCCGATGGTCGCAATACTGGCCCGACGGAAAAGTTTGGCGCTCGGCCAATTACGTCGACGACGTCGAGCAAAACGCCGACGCTGCGCAGTGCGCAACCTTTGGCGGCAATTGGACCTCGGATGGTGAGAAACGCTCGCTCGGTTGCGAAGTCTGTCGCGCGTTGCCTGACGACGTGATTACCCAAATCGCGGTGGGTCGCTGGACCTGGTGGCACCCGACCGGCGCGATCGAAAAGCAGGGCGCATTGCAAGAGGGCAAGCAGCAGGGAGCTTGGCGCTACTACTACGACAATGGTCAAGAGATGCTGCGCGGCACTTTTGCTTCCGGCCAGGAAGCCGGAGCATGGAGCGGCTCCTACCGAAATGGCCAGCGTCGCTTTGTCGGCGCCTACGAGTCGGGCGCCCCGATTGGGAAGTGGACCAGCTGGCAGCCTGATGGCAGCGAGTTGTCGACCGGAAGCTACGCCGGCGGAAAAAAAGCCGGCCGCTGGCGCTATCTCGACAAGGACGCCGACGGAAAAGTCAAAGCCGAAGAAGTCAACTATTGACCTGCGATTTTAACGTGACCTTATTCGTGGACATTGCGCTTAGGCGACTCTACGGGCCTTGACCACCAGCTCGACTTCGCAGTCAAGTAGATGCAGCAGCGATACCAGCTGCTGGATTCTCTTGCGAGCGTTGGCCGGATCGAGCAGCCGATAGAGTTGCGGAACCGAGGTGTGCAGCCGGCGCGCGAGCTCGCGTCGGCTTAGTCCGCAGTTGGCCACCCGCTTTCGTGCCTCTATCGTCAACTTGTGGGTAAAAAGTTCCGCTAGGGTGCTCGGGTCTTGGTTGTATTCGAGCGCATGATCAATGTGCACCGCGCCTTCCGCTCCCGAAGCCAGGACATAGGTCACGCCCTGCCGTCCGAGTTCCGGGTCGACGTAGACCGTTTGCAGCGGATTCTTCGACGAGGGCGCCGGATCGAGTCGAGCATAGGGCACCGGATAGGTTTTGCCTGAATAGACCGTGAGCTCTAGCTGCGCCTTGTGATTGTTGAACGTAACACGCTTTATTTTCATAGCAGGCCCTCTTTTTTGAGTTCGCCGATCAGCTTCAAGATTCGTGCAGTCGCTCGGCCTTTCATCGGCAGGTTATTTTCAAGGTCCCACTTCAGTACCAACTTGCCACTTTCGTAAACGTGGACATGGCGCGGGCTGTGATCTCCTTTCCAAGTGAGAAATACATGGTTTCCCCGCCGGAAGCGCGATATCCATAAATGTTACCATGATTGGTAACATTTACAAGATGAGCAACAAAGAGAAGTGGACATAGTGCGCGCAACGCCAACATACTGGACGCGATGCTGACCGCGTCTGTTCCGGTCACCGGTCGGACGCGGCGCTTCATGCCGTCATCGCAGCGTCGCTGGCGGGCACTGTCCAGAATGTGAAACCCATTCTGCAGCGCCGACGGGATCGAGGGAGCTGGTGGTGGTGACGGTGCCGGAGAGTCGCGGCCAGAAGAGCGACGAGCTCGATGCCATCAGGCTCGCCCAGCAGCTGCGCACCGGCTCGTTGTTCGTTCTCGACTTGTCACGATTGCGACAGCTCCTGGTGTATCAGCGGCTGTTGCTCGGGAGGAAATTGCTATACGCGCCCCTCGCAGCACGCTTGCAATCTTCCTGGGCCGGACGGGCATAGTTGTACCGATTGCGACGGGTCCGTCCGTGAATGAGTGCGTCCAACCCGATGGTGGCGTCTGAGCGGCTACTGAGCATCCTGTTTTGATGAAAACAGCGGTAGTGTTACTTTGAAGTATGGTTCGCAAGCAGCTGCGCTTTCGGCGCCCAAGCCTTCAGCCTCAAAAACTTGCCGGTGAGTTGGCGATTCTGGCGCCGGCGATGACCGAGGCGCTGCTCGCGGCAAACGAAGCGTATGCCAATTTGGGGATACGCTACGCTCTATGCGGCGGCCTCGCGGCGGGAGCATATGGAATTCCGCGCGCGACCAAAGACATCGATTTTCTGATCGGCGACGAAGCACTCGCCAAGGGAGGCATCGTGGTTTCGTTTGCCAAGCCGATGCCGCTCCAGGCGGGCGAAGTGCCGATCGATCCGATCCCTCTGCCAAACGATCCATCAAGCAGAGCGGTGCTCGACGCCGCGCTCTCTCAGCCGATGGTCGATGCGACGCTGGGGGTCAACGTGCCGCTCTTATCCCCCTTCGCACTGGCGCTTATGAAACTGGACTCACCGCGGGGAAAAGATCGCGACGATATCGTCTCGATGTTGAAAACCGGTGCACTCGATGTCGACGTACTCATGGAAGCGACCAAACAGGCGCCGCTATTGCGACAGCGGCTGGAAGCTGCGATCGCCGAATTTGAGAGTGAAGAGGAGTAGCCCTCGGCTACTTTTTGGGGCGCGAGTGCTCGGCGCGGGCGGCGACGTTGGCGGCGATGGCCGATCGAATCAGAGACTTGAACGCGGCTTCGTTGATCGTCTCGCCTTCATGGAGATCGATGGCGCGCCGCGTGTTCCCCTCGAGGCTGGAATTGAAAAGTTTTTTGGGGTCCTTAAGCGACGCGCCTCGGAAAAACGTCAGCTTCACCACCTGTTTGTAGGATTCCCCGGTGCAGACGCCACCGTCATGCGACCAGACCGGGGTCCCCATCCATTTCCACTCTTCTTGGATCTCCGGGTCGGCGTCGTGAATCAGCTTGCGTACGCGAGCGAGCATCTCTCCCCTCCAGTCGCCCAGCGCCTCAATCTTCTTGTCGATGTTTTTGGAGGCAGCGGCGCTACTTGAACCAGTGGTCGTTTTCATGGTTTCTCTCCAGCCGGCTTCCGGTTATCTCTCCGCCTCGAGTTTCCGCTTGATCGTCTCTCGATACGTCTCGAGACGGACACGGTAGGGGTGATCGATGTCGGGAATGAGGCGCGACATCAGCGCGGCTTCGCTCGCAACCCGTTTCCAATCGCTGCGTCGCTCGGCTTGACCGAGGCGGAAGCGCGCATCTTTGAATTCTTCTTCGGCTTCGGCTTTCAGTTTGGCTTCGCGCGCCTCGACGTCCGCCATATCGGCGAGCGGCTTGCCCGTGCGAGCGCGAAATTCTGACGCTCGATGAAATTCCAGCACCGCTCGATAGCGGTTCCCAGGATCGGACGCCAGCGTCGCCACATAGGCCAGCGCGCGGGCGTAAGAGTCATAGGCGGTTTGATGAAAAGTGCGGCGTCGCGATCAAGCGGCGGCAAGTCTTCTTTGTCGGCGATGAACAGGTACGCGACCACGAGGGTCATCACACTGAGCAGCGCGAGCAGTACCAGTCGAGTCGGTGTCAGCCACACTCGCCAATTTGGGAGCTTGGGCGTCTCGAAGGTTCGCTGCCGCTCGCTCTTGCGCACCAGCGTCACGCGGATATCGCCGACCGCAATCACGTCTCCTGGCCACAGCGCCCCCTCGACCGCAGCGTGACCGTTGACCACAACGGCGTTGGTGGTGTTCGACATCGGCCGAATGCGAAAACGCGAATTGCCACTGGTGCCGAGCATCTGCTCGACGACAAATTGCTCGCCGGAAATCGCCGCATGTTCGATCCGCAGATCGCAAGTCTCGCCGCGCCCGACCAGAACATGCGGTTGCTTGAAATGGTAGCGAACCGCGTCGGCTCCGCGCAGCGACACTTCGAGAGTGAATTCTTCAAGCCCGGTGGCGCTCAAAACAGTTGCCCCCGCAGACCGCGAACGATCAAGCTGCCAAACATGATGAGCACGGTTGAACTGAAGATAAACATCAGCGGCAGCAGCAGCACCACGTTGGCGCGCCCGGCGACTTTCTCTGCCATCTGGAAGCGGCGCGTGCGCGCGACCTCGGCTTGGATGTGCAGCGTCTCCACCAGCGGTGTGCCGCGCTGTTCCGCCAAGATGGCGTTCGAGACAAACGCCCGCACCAATCCGGTCGGTGCACGGTAGGCGAAATCTTCGAGCGCCTCGCGCCTCGTTTTGCCGAGCCCGAGCTCATGTAAAAACCGCGACAGCTCTTCACAGAGCGGATCGCGCTTGTCGCTCCATTTCTCGACGACGTGGCGCACCGCGCCGATAAAATCAAGGCCGGCGCCCATCGACAGCACGATGAGGTCGAGTGCCTGCGGCAGGCCGCGGTTGATCGAACGCATGCGCAAATCGGCGCGGTCGCGCAGCCACAGTAGCGGGAGAATGAAGCCCAGAAGGATGCCGAGCAGAACCACCCCAAGACCGAGATCGCCGATTTGCGAAAACCCGAGCGCGCTGAGCGACGAGAGTACGATGCTTGCAAATAACAATCCGACAAATTCGTCGGGCGACAGCCCAAGAGGCTCACCCGCGACGCGCAACGTCACCGACTGACGCTCTCGCCAGGCGGCGATCGGCAGTCGCGCGGCATAATAGGCCCCGACGCGAATCAGCGGCCAGATAATGCGCAACAGTGGGCTCGATTGCAGCGCAGCTTGCCGGTGCGCTTGCCTGACTCCTCTGAGTGGAGGTTCCTCCAGTGCGCTCAGATCATCCGGCAGAAACCAGGTGCCCCACAGCAAACCAAAAGCCGCAGCGCACGCAAGCGCAATCGCCAGCCACGCGGTTGCCGACAGCGCCATCTAGACATCCACCGTCGAGAATAGCGTTTTCTCGGCGTAGGCGTGGGCGTGGGCGTAGGCGAAAACCACGATCGATAACGATGCTGCGCCGGCTCGTTTCACGCCCACGCCCACGAAAATTGACCTGAGAGCATGCGACAGCGCCATTTACACATCCACCGTCGAGAATTTGCGCACCAGCAGCACGCCGGCGATTTCAAGCAGGCCGGCGAGAGCGAGCACCGCCCAGCCGATCGGATCGTGAAATAGCGGGTACATCCAGCTGGGATCGATCACCTGCAGCATCACCGCAAAGACGATGGGAACCACTCCCATGACCAATGCTTGCGCTTTCCCCTCGGAGGTCTTCGATTCCATCACGCCCTCGACGCGTCTGGTTTCGCGCAGCACCTTGGCGGTGGTCTCAAGCACTTTTGGAAGCTCGCCGCCGGTCTGTCTGCCGACGGTGAGCGCGGTCACTACTGCATCGACGCTGCGGCTGCGGCAGCGCTCGCCAAGATGGCGCAGCGCTTCGTCGACCGAGGTGCCGAGCCGCAACTCTTTGACCAGTACGTCGGCCTCTTGGCTTACCGGCGGATCAAATTGGGTGGCGATAGTTTGAAACGCGTCCTCGAGATTTTGGGTCACCAAGATGGTGCTGGCGAGCGATTGCAAAGTAGTGTCAAGCTGCGCTTCGAGCGCCGCCTGTCGTCGTCGGCGTTCGCGCTTGAGCCAGGCGAGCGGAGCGGCAGCGCCGGCTGTCAGCAGCAACAGCAGCAATGGCCAAGAGTTTGACCAGACACCGACCGCGAACGTGGCTGCGAAAAACAGTGCGTGGCGCAGCGCAAATCCTGACGCTGAGAACGGCAAGTAGAGCGCGCTCAACTCTACCGCGACAAAGTCTTTGTAACGTCGCCAGCGACGGTGAAACAGAGACAGCAGGTCGTCGCCAGCGGTATGCGCTAAAAACAGTACGGTTGCGCCGGCCGCCAGCACCGCAACTGCCAGCCACGCCGTGGAACCTCTCATTACAGGTATTCTCCGTCGCCCACCAGCCCGAGAGTGATGAACTCATCAAGAAACGACGGCATGAAACCGGTTGCACGAAATTCGCCGCGCACTTCGTTGAGCGCGCCCGGGGCACGGTGGAATTCGAAAATGGATTCGGTACGGATGCGGCCGTCGGGCTCGATCCCGATCACTTCGGCGATGTTGGTGATCTTGCGCGAGCCGTCGACAAAACGCGCCTGCTGCACGATGAGATGGATCGAGGCGGCGATCTGCTCGCGAATCGCGCGCACCGGTAAGTCGAGCCCGCCCATCAGCACCAAGGTCTCGAGACGCCCGAGCGCTTCGTCGGGCGAATTGGCGTGGGTGGTGGTCAGCGATCCGTCGTGGCCGGTGTTCATCGCTTGCAGCATGTCGAGCGCTTCACCGCCGCGGCATTCGCCGACGACAATTCGGTCCGGCCGCATGCGCAACGCGTTTCTCACCAGATCGCGAATCGAAAACTCGCCGCGCCCTTCCATGTTGGCGGGACGGGTCTCGAGCGACACTACGTGAGGCTGGTTCAATTTCAATTCGGCCGCGTCTTCGATGGTGATGATGCGCTCGGCTGCCGGAATCGCCGAAGAGAGCACATTGAGAAGCGTGGTTTTCCCTGAACCGGTTCCGCCGGAAACCAGAAAATTGCGTCGCGCCCCCACCGCGCGCTCTAAAAAACGG